>JAVXWR010000137.1:0-13296 GCA_032230725.1 Actinomycetota bacterium | reverse complement strand
CGGTGGCAGGAGGTGCTCGCCGGCGTCCCCGGCACGCCGCGCAGGGACGCCGTGGGGTCCGCGTAGGCTCCGCCCGCATGGGAGCACCCGGACGGCGCCCGACGCTGCTGGTCCTCTTCGGCGGGCGGTCGGGGGAGCACTCCGTGTCCTGCGTCTCGGCGGGCGGCGTCCTGGACAACCTCGACCGCGACCGGTTCGACGTCGTCCCCGTCGGCATCACCCGCGCCGGGGAGTGGCTCGCCGTCGGCAACGACACCGCGCGCTGGCGGCTGCACGGGCGCGAGCTCCCCGAGGTCTCGGACGACGCGGGCGAGCCGGTGGCGCTGCTGCCCGACCCCACCCGCCGCGAGCTGATCGGCCTCGCCGACGGACGCCGGGGCCAGGTCCTCGCGACCGTCGACGCCGTCTTCCCGGTCCTGCACGGCCCGGCGGGCGAGGACGGCGAGGTCCAGGGCCTGCTCGAGACCGCGGGGATCCCGTACGTCGGCGCCGGGGTCGGCGCGAGCGCCGCGTCGATGGACAAGGTCGTGACGAAGGCGCTCCTGCGCGACGCCGGGCTGGGCGTCGGCGAGGCCGTCGCGCTCGACCGCGCCGCGGCCGACCTCACCGCGGCCGACCGCGACCGCCTCGGCCTGCCGGTCTTCGTCAAGCCCTCCCGGGCGGGCTCGTCGGTCGGCATCCGCCGGGTCACCGCCTGGGAGGACGTCCCGGACGCCGTGGCCTTCGCCCGCCGCAGCGACCCGAAGGTGCTCGTCGAGGCCGCCGTCGTCGGGCGCGAGATCGAGTGCGGCGTGCTGCAGTTCCCGGACGGCCGGGTCGAGGCCAGCCTGCCCGCCGAGATCCGGCTGGCGGGTCCCGACGACTGGTACGACTTCGAGACCAAGTACCTCGACGACGCCTGCGAGCTCGACGTCCCCGCGAAGCTCGACGACGAGGTCGCCGACATCGTCCGCGAGCAGGCGGTGCGGGTGTTCCGCACGCTCGACTGCGCCGGGCTCGCGCGGGTCGACTTCTTCGTCGCCGACGACGGCCGGGTGCTGGTCAACGAGCTGAACACGATGCCGGGCTTCACGGCCACCTCGCTCTACCCGCGCATGTGGGCCACGACCGGCGTCGACTACCCGACGCTGCTCACGACGCTCGTCGAGACCGCCCTCGCGCACGGCACGGGCGTCCGGTGAGGGCTGGGTGTCCCGCCGTCAGCGGGTCGGGGCCGGCGCGGGCGGCGTCGTGTTCCGGCTCACCAGGGTGATCTTCACGCCGCGCGAGACGTCCTGGATCGCGGCGCTGCCGATACCGTCGGGGAGCGTGAGCCCGACGAACACCGCGCGGTCGGTCGTCACCCAGGTCGTCGCGCCCGCGCCGGGGATGCGTAGCCAGTCGACGCCGTCGACGTCGAGCAGCGGGCTCGTCGGGCCCAGCTCCGGCGGCGCCGCCAGGCCGCAGCGCAGCACGACCGGCTGGTCCTCGGGCCGCCCCGACGCCTGCTTCTCCCCGCCCCACGCCACGGTCCCGGCGGGTACCGGATCGGCGAGCGCCCGGCGGGGCAGCAGCCCGTCCCCGGTGTTGATGGCGCCCGGGAGCCCCGAGAGCAGCCGCGCGCAGTCGGCGGACGCGGCCGCGGGTACCGGCACCGCGGCGAGCGCGAGGGGCCCGGTCGCGGGATCGGGGTCGGCCTGGCGGCCGAGGACCTGCGAGGCGATCAGGACGCCGACGACGAGCAGGACCGGCAGCGCGAGCGCCACCCCGATGAGGACCCGCGGGAGGGTGCGGTCGAGCTCGGGGGCGCGTGGGGGTGACACCGCGGACGCGGGATCAGGCCGTGGACGGAGCGGTGGCGGACACCACCGGGCAGGTGAGGGTGCGCGTGATGCCGGGCACCTTCTGCACGGCGGTGATCACCTGCTCGCCGAGCGCGTCCACGTCGGGCGCCTCGACGTGCACGATGACGTCGTAGGGGCCGGTCACGTCCTCCGCCCGGGTGACGCCCTCGATCCCGGCCACCTCCGACGCGACCGCGGCAGCTCGGCCCACCTCGGTCTGGATCAGGATGTAGGCCTGGACCACGGACGGGCCTCCTCGGGGAGCGGGCACGCTCGACCGCCGGGGGAGCGGACGGTGTGCACAGGACGTGACACGAACCGTCGGAAGGTACCGCAGGGAGCAGTGGGGTGAGCCGGACGGGAGACGCAGCGGAACGGAGCCCGACCCGGCGGCGGGGAGACCCGGCCCGGGCCGCGGGCACCGTGGCCGACCTCGGGGAGTTCGGGGTGATCGACCGCATCACCGCCGACCGCCCCCAGCCCGAGGGGACGCTGCTCGGGCCCGGTGACGACGCGGCGGTGGTGGCGGCCCCGGACGGCCGGGTCGTGGCCACCGTCGACACCCTGGTGCAGGGCGTGCACTTCCGTCTGGACTGGTCCGCGCCCGAGCAGGTGGGCCGCAAGGCCGTCGCGGCGAACCTCGCCGACGTGGCCGCCATGGGCGCCGTCCCGACCGGGCTGCTGCTCTCGCTGGCCTGCCCGGCCTCCACCCCGGCCGACGTCGTCGACGGTCTCGCCTCCGGCATCTGGGACGCGGCGTCCGAGGCGGGGATCGGTGTGGTGGGCGGGGACACGGTGTCCGCGGAGCAGATCGTGGTGACGATCACGGCGCTGGGCGACCTGCAGGGGCGCGAGCCGGTGCGGCGCTCGGGGGCGAAGGTCGGGAACGTGGTGGCCGTGCGCGGGGTGCTCGGGTGGTCCGCGGCGGGCATGGAGGTGCTGCGCCGCGGCTTCCGCTCGCCGGTCGCCATGGTGGCCGCCCACCGCACGCCGCGGCCGCCGTTCACCGAGGGCCCGGTCGCGGCCCGGGCCGGGGCGACGGCGATGGTCGACACCTCCGACGGCCTGCTCGCCGACCTCGGGCACATCGCCGAGGCCTCGCGCGTGCGCATCGACGTGCGGGCGGACCTCGTGCCCGTGGCCGGCAAGCTCCGCGACGTCGCGTCCGCGCTGGGCCGCGACGCCCTGACGTGGGCGCTGACCGGCGGTGAGGACCACGCGCTGGTCGCGTGCTTCCCGAACGAGGACGCGGTCCCCGAGGGCTGGGAGGTGTTCGCCGACGTCCGCCTGGGCAGCGGGGTGAGCGTCGACGCCGACCGCTGGGGCGGGGCGGGCGACCCCGGCTGGCGGCACTGGCGCTGACCTCGCCCTACATCCCCGGCGGGCGCACCCCCCGGATCGAGGCGTCGAGCAGCTGGACCGGGTGCAGCATCGGCAGCTCGCCCTCGAGGTACTTGCGGATCTGCAGCAGGCAGCCCGGGTTCGCGGTGACCAGCAGGTCCGCGCCCGTGCCCCGGATGTTGTCGGCCTTGCGTCGGCCGAGGTCGCCCGCGGCCTCCGGCTGCAGCATGTTGTAGATCCCCGCCGAGCCGCAGCAGATCTCCGCCTCGGGCAGCTCCGCCAGCGTCACGCCCGGGATCGAGCGCAGCACCTCGCGGGGCTGCGTCCGGATCTTCTGAGCGTGCCCGAGGTGGCAGGCGTCGTGGTAGACCACGGCCGCGTCGACCCGGTGCCGCGGCGCCCGGGAGTCCTCGAGGGCGTCCGCGAGGACCTCGGAGATGTCGCGGACCTTCCCCGCGAAGCGCGCGGCCCGGTCCGCCCACGCCGGGTCGTCGGCGAGCAGCTCGCCGTACTCCTTCATCGACGAGCCGCAGCCGGCCACGTTCACCGCGACGACGTCGACCTCGGCGCGCTCGAACACGGTGATCAGCGCCTTGGCGCGCTCGACCGACTCCTCCTCGCGCCCGGCGTGCAGCCCGAGCGCCCCGCAGCAGCCCTGCTCGCGGGGCGCCACCACGTCGTAGCCCTCGGCGGCCAGCACCCGCACCGTCGCGAGGTTGACCTGGTGGAAGAAGACGTCCTGCACGCAGCCGATGAGCACGCCGACCCGCCCACGAGGGGTCGGGTGGGTGGGGGTGAGCGCGGCGGGCGTGTGTGCGGGGGTCCGGGCGAACGCGTCGCGCACCGACACCGGCGGCAGCAGCGACTCCATCGCCACGAGCCGCTCGAGGCGGCGCGGCAGCCGGGCCAGCAGGCGGTCCATGCTCCTCGGCCGCAGCTTCTGGTAGAGCGCCCCGCCGAGCGACGCGGCCCGCAGCCGGCGCCGGTAGGGGAACAGCGTGAAGATCGCCTCGCGGAACAGCCGGTCGGACCGCGAGCGCGGCACGTTGCGCTCGATCTGCGGCCGGGTGGCCTCCAGCAGGCGGTCGTACTGCACCCCGGACGGGCACGCCGTCACGCACGCCATGCACCCGAGGCAGCGGTCGATGTGCGTGGTGAAGGCCCCGTCGAGCGGGATCTCCCCGTTCTGCGCCATCTGCATGAGGTAGATCCGCCCGCGTGGGGAGTCCATCTCCTCGCCCCACAGCGCGTAGGTGGGGCACGTGGGCAGGCAGAACCCGCAGTGCACGCAGTCGTCGAGCAGCTCCTGCGCCGGCGGGTGGTGGTCGTCGAAGCTGCCGTGCCCAGAAGACGTTGCAGCGCCGCCGAGGACGTCGGCGCGCTCGGGCGAGGCCTTCTCGCCGCGCTCCGAGGAGAAGTCTGGGGAGGGGCCCGTCTCGCGGGTGGGGGGCTGGGTGTCGGTCATGCGGAGGCTCCCGTCGTCGTGGTGGCGGGCAGGGGGACCCAGGGCGCGAGCCGCCCGCGGCCGAAGCGCTG
Source organism: Actinomycetota bacterium (assembly GCA_032230725.1). Classification (GTDB taxonomy): domain Bacteria; phylum Actinomycetota; class Actinomycetes; order Mycobacteriales; family Pseudonocardiaceae; genus Actinomycetospora. The sequence continues at coordinate 8,596 of JAVXWR010000137.1, read as the reverse complement.
GCCGGGGTCGAGGACGGCGGCCACCGCGCGCAGCAGCGCCGCCGACGACGGCGCCGGCCCGAACGCGGGCAGCTCGACGCCGGCCGGGCGGTGGCGCAGTGTCGACGTCCCGCCGGCCGCGGCGAGGCGTTCGTGCACCCCGGTGACGGCATCGGTGGTGGCCGGGACCGTGAGCGTGGCGACGCCGGTGGCGGGCGAGGTGGTGACCGAGCGCAGGCCGACCTGGTCGTCCAGCTCGGCGAGCAGCGGCGCCAGGCGCGAGGGCAGGACGCCGACGCGCAGCACCGCGCTCTCGTCGGGACGCGTGTCCACGGCGGCGCCGTGCGCGGCCCAGGCGGCGTCGGCATCGTCGGCCGACAGCTCGGCCGCGTCGCCGCCGAGGGCCTCGGCGAGCCGGCGGGCCCGACCCGCCGCGCCTTCCGTGGTCCCCTCCACCCGGGCGAGCAGCCGTCCGCCGCCGTCCCGCGAGGACAGCCACTGCAGCGCGGCGGCCTCCACCGGGCTGTCGAGGACGCGGCGGGCGGCGGCGTCGACCCCGTCCGCGGCCACGTCGACCGCGACGGTGCGCACGGCCTGGGGGACCGGGTGCAGGCGCAGCACCAGCTCGGCGACGGCGGCGATCGTGCCCTGGGCGCCGTGCAGCAGCTTGGTGAGGTCGTAGCCGGCGACGTTCTTGATGACGTGCCCGCCGCTGCGCGCCGCGGTGCCGTCGGCGAGCACCACGGTGGCGCCGATGACCAGGTCGCGCAGCGAGCCGTAGGACAGCGCCAGCGGGCCGGAGTCGGCGGTGGCGAACAGGCCGCCGACGGTCGCGCCGCGTCCGACCCGGGCCGCGTCGAAGGCCACGCGCTGGCCGTGGCGGGCGACCGCCTCCTGGAGGGCGGCGAGCGGGGTCCCGGCGCGGACCTCGACGGTCATGTCGCCCGGGTTGTGGGCGACGATGCCGGTCAGCCCGGCCGTGCTGACGATCACGTCGGCCGGGGCTGGGGTCCCGGCCCAGTCGGTGGCGGTGCCCGCGCCGGCGAGGGCGACGACGCCGGCGTGGTCGAGGACGGCGTCGCGGAGCTCATGGACGGACTCGGGGGTCTCGATGGGAGGGCTCACAGGCGCTCGATCACTCCAGCCTCCTCCAGCGGGTGCGGGCGGTAGGGCCCGGGCTTCTCGCCGCACAGCCGCGGCGTCGGGAAGATCTTGCCGGGGTTGCAGAGCCCGTCCGGGTCGAAGCCGGCGCGGACGCGCTGCATCACCGCGAGGTCGTCGGGGGTGAACATCACCGGCATCGAACAGGCCTTGTCCGCCCCGATGCCGTGCTCGCCGGAGAGCGAGCCACCGAGCTCGACGCACAGCTCGGCGATCTTCGCCGAGAGCTCCTCGGCGGCGTCGTGCTCGCCGGCCGACTCCGAGTAGAGCACCAGCGGGTGCAGGTTGCCGTCGCCGGCATGGAAGACGTTGGCGACCCGCAGGCCCACGTCGGACCCCATCTCGGCGATCCGGGCGAGCACCTCGACGAGCCGGGTCCGCGGCACCACGCCGTCCTGGACGATGTAGTCCGGGCTGATCCGCCCGACGGCGGCGAACGCGGCCTTGCGGCCCTTCCACACCCGCGCCCGCTCCTCGGCGGAGTCGGGCACGTGCAGGCGGGTGGCGCCGTTGCGCTCGCACAGGGCCGTGAGCTGCTCGAACTGCTCGTCGCACTCCTCGGCGGGGCCGTCGAGCTCGACGATGAGCGCGGCCGGGGACTCCACGGTGTAGCCGGCGCCGACCGCCGCCTCGGCGGCCTCCATGGCGAGGGAGTCCATCATCTCGACCGCCGCGGGGATGATCGCCGCGTCGACGATGTCGCCGACGGTGTTGCCCGCGTCCTGGACCGACGGGAAGTCCGCGAGCACGGTCCGGACGGTCTCGGGGGTCTTGAGCAGCCGCACGGTGACCTTGGTGCAGATGCCGAGCGTGCCCTCGGAGCCGAGGAAGACCCCGCGCAGGTCGGGCCCGGCCTGCTCGCCGGTCGGGCCGCCGAGGGTGATGAGCGACCCGTCGGCGAGCACGACCTCCATCTCCAGCACGTGGTTGGTGGTGAAGCCGTACTTGAGGCAGTGCGCTCCGCCGGAGTTCTCGGCGACGTTGCCGCCGATGGTGCACACCTGCTGGCTCGACGGGTCGGGCGCGTAGTAGAGCCCGTGCGGCGTGGCGGCCTTGGTGATGTCGAGGTTGAACACCCCGGGCTCGAGCACCGCCCGGCGGTTCGCCACGTCGATCTCGAGGATGCGGCGCAGCTTCTGCAGGGAGATCACGACGCCGTCGGCCACGGGGAGGGCGCCGCCGGACAGGCCGGTGCCCGCCCCGCGCGCGACGAAGGGCACGCCGTGGCGCGCGCAGACCCGCACGCAGTCGGCGACCTCCTCGGCGGTGCGCGGCAGGACGACGACCGCGGGGACCTGCCGGAAACCGGTCAGCCCGTCGCACTCGTAGCTGCGCAGCCCGACCTGGTCGGTGATGACGCAGTCCGCGGGCAGGAGACCGGCGAGGTCCGCGGCGAGGGCACCGGTGGTGCTCCCCGCGCCCGTCGTGGCGGTGGTGGCAGTGGCCATGGGTCTACACGCTCCCTCGGGTGTGCTCCGGATCCTCACCCGCCGCCGCCACGACCGCCACCAGAGCGGCCGGGTCGGAGAGGTCCTCGGTGACGTGGTCGGCGCCGGCGGCCTTGAGCTCGGCCGCCGTGGCGGTGCCCGTCGCGACCCCGACCGCCACCGCCCCCGCGGCGTGGGCGGCCTCGACGTCGCGCGGGGTGTCCCCGACGACGACGAGCGCCACCGGCCCGCCGTGCCGGCGTTCGAGCCGGGCCCGGGCGGCGTGGACCAGCACCGACCGTGGCCCGGGCAGGTCGCCGTAGGCCCCGGCCTCGAGATCGAGCGGGCCGGGGTGCAGGCCCGCCACGGCGAGCTTCAGCTCGGCGCCCGCGCGGACGTTGCCGGTGACCACCAGCTGGTCCACCCGTGGCCGTGCGGCGAGCAGGCCGACCGCCTCCCGCACCCCGGGCAGCACCGTGAGGACCTCGGCGAGCTCCGGCCCGCGCCCGTCCCACTCGCGGGCGATCGCGGCGACCATCGTGCGGGTGTACTCGTCGCCCCGCTCGACGAGCTCCGCGGCCTGCGCCGGCGCAAGACCGTCGCGGAAGGCCTCGGCGACGAGGTGGTCGGTCATCCCGCCCATCGCCACCGGGGGCGGCTCGCGGCCGGAGACGGCGAGGAACGCGCGGCGCAGCACCTCGCCGCCGACCCGCCCGCCGCGCAGCAGCGTGCCGTCGATGTCCCAGCAGACGCCGACCCGGCGGGTCACCGCCCCGTCCCCTCGGGCATGCGCCCGGCCGCCGGGGCAGGCGACGTCTCGACGAGGGCGGGGGAGGGGGCGAGGGCCACGCCAGCCAGCTGGTCGCCGATGCGGCGGGCCGCGTCGCGCAGGAGCGCGCCCACCGCCTCCGTACGGTCGGGGGAGAGCCGTGCCGCCGGCCCGGACACCGAGACCGCGCACGGCGTCGGCGCGTCCGGCACCGGGACCGCGATGCAGCGCACCCCGACCTCCTGCTCGCCCTCGTCGACGTGCCACCCGCGTTCGAGACCCACCTCGAGGTCCCGGTCGAGCGTGACGACGTCGACGATCGTGGACGGGGTGCGGGGCGGCATCCCGGCACGCTGCATGAGACGGCGGACGAGCGCGGACTCCACGGTCGAGAGCAGGGCCTTGCCGACGCCGGTGCAGTGCAGCGGGACGTGGGCGCCGACCTCGGTGAACATCCGCATCGGGTGCGGCGAGGGGACCTGGGCGAGGTAGACCGCCGACGCCCCGTCGAGCCCCGCGAGGTTGGCCGACTCGCCGGTCCGGGCGACGAGGTCGGCCAGCACGGGCCGCACGCCGTCGCCCAGGACCCGGCCGGCCGCGTCCCCGAGGCGCACCAGCCGGGGCCCCAGCGCGTAGCGGCGGCCCGACTCCCGGCGCACGTGGCCGAGCTCCACGAGCGTGGCCAGCAGGCGGTGGATCGTCGCCGCGGGCAACCCGGACGCGGCCGTCAGCTCGGAGAGCGTCGCCCGCCCCCCGGCGTCGGCGAGGTCGTCCAGCAGGTCGAACGCCCGCTGCAACGACTGCACGGGCCGGCCGGTCGGTTCGGGCATGTCGGGTCTCCTCCCCGGCTGTCCAGCGTCGGCGCTCGACGACGGGATCCAGGAAAGCATTCCGCGATGCGGAAAACAAGTTCCGTCCTGTAGAAACATACCTCGCGAGGTCGTACCGTCGTGACCGGCGCCATCGCGCCATCGCGCCACGCAGGGAGGAGCACGAGGACATGCCGACGGGTGTCGAGGTCGTCACGCGGTACACCGCAGATCGCCAGCAGGAGGTGCTCCCCGACGAGGCGCTCGCGTTCCTCGCCGAGCTGCACCGGACCGCGCAGGACACGCGGGTGGAGCTGCTCGAGCGGCGGCGGCAGCGGCGCGAGGAGATCGCGCGCACCGGCACGCTGGACTTCCTGGACGAGACCCGGGAGGTCCGCGAGGGCGACTGGCGGGTCGCCGAGGCCCCCGCCGACCTGCGGGACCGGCGCGTCGAGATGACCGGGCCGACCGACCGCAAGATGACGATCAACGCGCTGAACTCCGGCGCGAAGGTCTGGCTGGCCGACCTCGAGGACTCGCACAGCCCCACGTGGGAGCTCGTCATCGGTGGTCAGGCGAACCTGATCGACGCGCAGTCCGGCGACGGCAAGCTCACCTTCGACAGCCCCGAGGGCAAGCACTACGAGGTCACCGCGGACGAGCAGCCGACGGTCGTCGTCCGCCCGCGCGGCTGGCACCTCGACGACAAGCACATCACGGTCGACGGCACGCCGATCGCCGGTGGGCTGGTCGACTTCGGGCTGTACTTCTTCCACAACGGGAAGGCCCTCGTCGAGCGCGGGAGCGGCCCGTACTACTACCTGCCCAAGATGGAGTCGCACCTCGAGGCGCGCCTCTGGAACGACGTGTTCGTCAGGGCGCAGGACCTCCTCGGCCTCCCGCAGGGCAGTGTCCGGGCCACCGTCCTCATCGAGACCATCACCGCCGCGTTCGAGATGGAGGAGATCCTCTATGAGCTGCGCGACCACGCCTCGGGGCTCAACGCCGGCCGCTGGGACTACCTCTTCTCGGTGATCAAGAACTTCCGCGCGCAGGGCCGGGACTTCGTGCTGCCCGACCGCAACTCCGTGGGCATGACCGTCCCCTTCATGCGGGCCTACTCCGAGCTGCTCGTGCGCACGTGCCACAAGCGCGGCGCCTTCGCGATCGGCGGCATGGCCGCCTTCATCCCGTCGCGCAAGGACCCCGAGGTCAACGAGCAGGCCATGGCGAAGGTCCACGACGACAAGTCGCGCGAGGCGAACGACGGCTACGACGGTTCCTGGGTCGCCCACCCCGACCTCGTGGAGATCTGCCGCGAGGAGTTCACCAAGGTCCTCGGCGACCGGCCCAATCAGCTGGACAAGACCCGCGAGGACGTGAGCGTGGGCGCCGCGGAACTCCTCGACGTCAGGTCCACGCCCGGTGAGTGCACCGAGGCCGGGCTGCGCAACGACGTCTCGGTCGGCCTGCAGTACATCCAGTCCTGGCTGTCCGGCACCGGCGCGGCCGGCATCTTCAACATGATGGAGGACGCGGCCACGGCCGAGATCTCGCGCTCGCAGATCTGGCAGTGGCGGGCCAACGACATCGAGCTCGACAACGGTCGGAAGGTCACCTCCGACTACGTCCGCACCGTGGTCACCGAGGAGCTCGGCAAGATCAAGGATGCGGTCGGCGAGGAGACCTTCGAGAAGGGTCGCTGGCAGGAGGCCCGCGACGTCTTCGAGTCGGTGGCGCTCGCCGACGACTACGTCGAGTTCCTCACGCTGCCCGCGTACGAGCTCATCGACTGAGGAGACGGTTGTCGAGCGAAGGGCACCTTCGGTCGGATGGACGGGCGAGGGGCGCCCCTGGCCGGAACCCGGGCGCGGGTGCGTCTCGCCCGGACCCGGCGGCGCGCGGGCTCCGGTTCGCGGTAGCGGCGTACGACGACCCGGAGAGCGTCCGGTTCGTCGACGCCGTGCAGGCGTTCTATGTCGAGCGCTACGGCGGGGCCGACCGAACCCCGGTCGACGCCGCCGAGTTCGCCCCGCCGCGGGGGCTGTTCCTCCTCGGGCGCCTCCCCGGCATCGGCGCCGTCTGCTGCGGCGGGTGGCGCCGGCACACCGCGGGCTCCGTCGCGCCCGAGGACCGCGCGGCGCTGCGGCCCGGCGACGCCGAGGTCAAGCGGATGTGGGTCGACCCCGCGTACCGGCGTCGCGGTGTCGCCCGCGCCCTGCTCGCCGAGCTCGAGCGCACCGCCGCGGCGGCCGGGTGCGGCCGCACGGTACTCGAGACCGGCGACCGGCAGCCCGAGGCCGAGGCGTTCTACCGCGCCGTCGGCTACGGGGCGATCCCGCCGTTCGGGGTGTACCGCGACGAGCCCGGATGCCTGTGCTTCGCCCGCGATCTGACCGCGCCCGGTGACCCGTTAGCGTGAGCGCCCGTGCTGACCCACGCCCGGCGGCGGGCCTCCTGATGGCGCGTCCGCTCTCGGAGACCGTCGAGGCCGGCTGGGCGGAGGCCCTGGCGCCCGTCGCGGAGGACGTCGCGGCGATGGGCGATTTCCTGCGCGCCGAGATCGCCGCCGGCCGGACGTACCTGCCCGCCGGGCCGAACGTGCTGCGGGCGTTCGCCCAGCCCTTCACCGACGTCCGGGTCCTCGTCGTCGGCCAGGACCCCTACCCGACGCCCGGGCACGCGGTGGGGCTGTCGTTCTCGGTCGCGCCCGACGTCCGCCCGCTGCCCAAGAGCCTGCAGAACATCTTCCGCGAGTACGGCGAGGACCTCGGCCACCCACCGCCCGCGAACGGCGACCTCTCGCCGTGGGCGAGCCAGGGCGTGCTGCTGCTCAACCGCGTGCTCACCGTGGCGCCCGGCGCCCCCGGCTCGCACCGGAACAAGGGCTGGGAGAAGGTCACCGAGCAGGCCATCCGCGCCCTCGTCGAACGCATCGACCAGCCGCTGGTGGCGATCCTCTGGGGTCGGGACGCCCGGTCGCTCGCCCCGCTGCTCGGGGAGGACGTCCCGACCGTCGAGTCCGCACACCCGAGCCCGATGTCCGCGGCGGGTGGGTTCTTCGGCTCGCGCCCGTTCAGCCGCGTCAACGGCTTCCTCGAGGAGCTCGGCGACGACCCGGTGGACTGGCGCCTACCGTGAGGGGCTGACCGGCTCAGCCGGCGGACCCGGGTTCCGACCCCTTGCCCATGATCATGGGCACTGGGGGCAGGTTCTCCCTGCCGGCTCTGCGTGGCGTGCCCCTGGTGGGCGCCCCCGCCCGGCTCGCCATGATCATGGGCACTGGGAGCAGGTTCTGGGCTTGCCGACCCTGCGTGGCGTGCCCCTCGTGAGGCGGTCGGGCGGCGGGGGTGGTCAGCGACGCGCGCCGAACCGGCGTCGCGAGCGGCTGTGCGGGGCGAACATGCTCCACCCCTGGGTGGAGGTGGTGCCGGGGCGGTGCCGCCCGCCGACCTCGGCGCGACGCCGGGCGCGCACCAGGGCGATCAGCCGTGCGAACGGGCGGCGCCGCCGGCGGTCGAGGACGGGCAGCGCCCGCTCGGACGGCGCGCGGCGCTCGACCACCCCGGACGGCCGTGGCGGGGGCGGGGTCAGGGCACCCGCCGTCGGCGAGGCGGCCGGCGACGCGGCACGCGGGGCCGGCGCTGCGGACGGCGGTGTGGGGCCGGGAGGCCGGGCGAGGCCGTCGGCCTCGTCGGGGCTCAGCCGCTGGGCGACGACGCGCAGCGGCACCGGCGCCGGCCGGCGGTGCACGGTGCGGGCGGCGCGCGGGAGGCGCGGTTCGGCGGCGGATGCGGCGTCCGGTCGGCTCACCACGTCCCCCGCTCGTCGAAGATCGGCTGTGCTCTCCCTCGTTCGATCTTCACCTACGTACCGTGCAGGCGCAAGGACGACCGCATGTGCGTTCGCCGACGCCGGGCGTCGCGGTCGTCCCGGGGGAGGGGACCGACATGCGGTGGACGACGAGCGGAGCCGGGATCGAGACGGCGCGGCTGGCCGACGGCGGGCTGCTGGTTCGGGCGGCCGGCGACGTCGACGGTCCCGTGCTGCGCTACACCCGCGCGGAGATGGACGCGTTCGTCCGCGGGGCCAAGGACGGCGAGTTCGACGACCTCGCGGGGTCCTGCGGGGGTCCGGCCGGGCCCTGACGTCGGGCCTCGGGGCGACGAGGCCCCGGACACACCTCGGGCCCGGCACGTGGCCGGGCCCGGGAGGCGTGTGGAGTCCGGCGATCCGCCGGACCCGGGGTCAGGCGCGGGAGACCTTGCCGGCCTTCAGGCAGGACGTGCAGACGTTCATCCGCGTCCGGTTGCCCTTGCCGACGCGGGCGTGCACGGTCTGCACGTTCGGGTTCCACCGGCGGTTGGTCCGGCGGTGGGAGTGCGAGACCGACTTCCCGAACCCGGGGCTCTTCGCGCACACGTCGCACACCGCAGCCACTTCGAACACCT
>JAVXWR010000131.1:0-4698 GCA_032230725.1 Actinomycetota bacterium | reverse complement strand
TTCATCCGGCCCGGCATGGCGGTCCTGGAGCGGGCGGACGAGGGCGGTCGACGTCGGGACCAGAACACGCTGCAGGCCGGGATCGCGGCCTGCCACGCGCGGGCCGGCTCCGTGGAGGACACCGACTGGGTGGCGAAGGCCGCCCTCTACGCCGAGCTCGCCGTCGTCACCCCGTCGCCGGTCGTGGAGCTGAACCGCGCGGTCGTCGTCGGGAAGGCGCAGGGCCCGGCGGCCGCGCTCGAGGTGGTCGACGCATTGCGCGACGAGCCGGCGCTCGCCCGCTACCACCTGCTGCCCGCCGTGCGCGCCGACCTGCTCACCCGGCTCGGGCGTCGGGACGAGGCCGCGGCCGAGCTCGAGCGGGCCGCCGAGCTGGCGTCCAACGAGGCCGAGCGCGCCCTGCTGCGTCGCCGGCTGGAGGACCTGCGGGAGGCGGCGGTGGGTCGGAGCTGACTCTCCGGGGCCTCCTGGCAGCAATGGCGCGTTGCTGCCGTCTGACGGGAGAACGGGGCCGTTCGCCCCGGGCTCTAGGGTGCTCTCCGTGAGCTTCGACCTGCTGCCCGCCGTCGACGTCGTCGACGGCCAGGCCGTCCGCCTCGTCCAGGGCGAGGCCGGCACCGAGACCGGGTACGGCGACCCCCTCGACGCGGCCCGGGGGTGGGTCGACGACGGCGCCGAGTGGATCCACCTGGTCGACCTCGACGCTGCGTTCCGGCGCGGTTCCAACGCGGCGCTGCTCGCGACGCTCGTCGAGCAGGTCCCGATCAAGGTCGAGCTCTCGGGCGGCATCCGTGACGACGACTCGCTGCGCCGCGCCCTGGACACCGGGTGCGCGCGGGTCAACATCGGCACCGCCGCGCTCGAGGACCCGGCGTGGTGCGCGAAGGCGATCGCGGAGTTCGGCGAGCGGGTGGCGGTCGGGCTCGACGTCAAGATCCGCGACGGCGAGCACCGGCTCGCAGCGCGCGGGTGGGTCTCCGACGGCGGCGACCTGTGGGACGTCCTCGCGCGGCTCGACGCCGAGGGCTGCGCGCGCTACGTGCTCACCGACGTGGGCCGCGACGGCACGCTGACCGGCCCGAACACGGACCTGCTCACGGCGGTGTGCGAGCGGACCGACGCGCCGGTGGTGGCGAGCGGCGGCGTGGCGACCCTCGACGACGTGCGGGCGCTCGCGGCGCTCGCCCCGGCCGGCGTCGAGGGCGCGATCATCGGCAAGGCGCTCTACGCGGGGGCGTTCACCCTGCCCGAGGCGCTGCGCGCCGCGTCGTAGGCTGAGCGCCATGGGTGTGGCCGTCCGCGTGATCCCCTGCCTGGACGTCGACGCCGGCCGGGTGGTCAAGGGCGTCAACTTCGTCGACCTGCGCGATGCGGGCGACCCCGTCGAGATGGCCCGGCTCTACGACGCCGAGGGCGCCGACGAGCTCACCTTCCTCGACGTGAGCGCGTCGTCGGGCGAGCGCGAGACCACCTACGACGTCGTGCGCCGGACCGCCGAGCAGGTGTTCATCCCGCTGACCGTCGGCGGCGGGGTGCGCACCAACGACGACATCGACAAGCTGCTGCGCGCCGGGGCGGACAAGGTCGGGATCAACACCGCGGCGATCGCCCGCCCGGAGTTCCTCGGCGAGGCCAGCCGCCGGTACGGGTCGCAGTGCATCGTGCTCTCGGTCGACGCGCGGCGGGTGCCCGCCGACGGGCAGCCGACGCCGTCCGGCTTCGAGGTGACCACCCACGGCGGCCGCCGTGGCACGGGGATCGACGCGCTGGAGTGGGCGGAGCGCGGGGCCGAGCTCGGCGTCGGGGAGATCCTGCTCAACTCCATGGACGCCGACGGCACGAAGAACGGCTTCGACCTCGAGATGCTGCGCAAGGTCCGGGCCCTGGTCGACGTCCCGGTGATCGCGTCCGGGGGAGCGGGGGCGGTGGAGCACTTCGCCCCGGCCGTCGAGGCCGGCGCCGACGCGGTGCTCGCGGCCAGCGTCTTCCACTTCGGGATCATGCGGATCGGCGAGGTCAAGGACGCGCTGCGCGGCGCGGGGGTGGAGGTCCGGTGACCGCCGCCCCCGTCCTGGACCCGGAGCTCGCCGCCCGGCTGAAGCGCACTCCGGACGGGCTGGTCTGCGCGGTCGTGCAGCAGTACGACACCCGCGAGGTGCTCATGGTCGCGTGGATGTCCGACGAGGCCCTGGCCCGCACGCTCGCGACCCGCGAGGCGACCTACTGGTCACGCTCGCGGGCGGAGCTCTGGATCAAGGGCGCCACCAGCGGGCACACGCAGGCCGTGCACGAGGTCCGCCTCGACTGCGACGGCGACACCCTGCTCGTCCTCGTCGACCAGCAGGGCGCGGCCTGCCACACCGGGGACCACACCTGCTTCGACGCCGACGTGCTGGTCACCGCGGACGGGTCGCCGTGAGCCGGACCGCCCCGATGCATGCTCGCCGGAGGGCACTGGTCACCGCCTGATCAACCAGCTTCCGGCGCCGTCGGGGCCGGGCACCGGGACGAGGAGGTCGCATGGCGTCGTACGAGTACAAGGTGGTCGAGCTCCGCGAGGGCCTGATGGGCGGGAAGATGTCCGGCAACAAGCTGGAGAAGGTCCTCAACGAGCACGCGGGCCAGGGCTGGCAGCTCAAGGCCATCACCGGGGTCGAGGTGAAGGGCCGCATCGGTCCCGGCGGTGTGGACGGCGTGCTCGTCACGTTCGAGCGGCCTCGCGGCTGAGCACGCGCAGGGTGCCCGGACCCGGTGCCGGCCCCGTGGGTCCGGCTACGTGGTGACCGGGGCCTGACGCGGTGGGTTCCGGGCGTCCGCGGTCCCCCGGAACGCCCGGACCGCCGCCCGGACGGCCGGGGTCTCGCGGTCGGTCCGCCACACCGCGTCGACGGTGCGGGAGGGCACCGGGCGAGTCTCGACCATCCGCACCCCCGGCGGGATCGGGGGGCGGGCCAGCCGCGGCACCATCGCCGCGAGGCCCGCGCCCGCGACCAGCTCCAGGTGGATCGCGAACCCGCACACCCAGCAGGTCACCCGCGGCTCCACGCCCTCGCGCCGCAGCCGCTCGACGAGCCAGTCGTGCGCGCGGGTACTGCGGGTGTCCGCGACCCAGGGCAGGTCGGCCCCGGCGAGGTCGGACAGCGCGACCGACCCGCCCGCAGCCAGCGGGTGCTCGCGGGGGAGCGCGTGGTCCAGCACGTCCTCGCAGAGCTGCGTCCGGCTCGTCCGCGCGGGCACCGGCGCGGGCAGCCCCTCCCAGTTCTCGACGACGGCGAGGTCCAGCTCCCCGTCCACCAGCGCGGGCAGGGTCTGCTCGGCCTCGCCGTCCTCGAGCAGGACGACGAGGTCCGGGTGGGCCTGCCGCAGCCGCGCGAGGGACGCCGGGGCCAGTGCGTGCACCGTCGTCGGGATCGCCCCGATGCGCAACGGGCCCACGACGTCGTCGTCGAGGCGGTCGAGGTCGCGGCGCGCGACGGCGAGGCGGTCGAGCACCGCCGCGGCGTGCTCGGCGAGCACCAGCCCCGCGGGCGTCAGGCGGATCCCGCGCCCGGCGGGCTCGGTCAGCGCCGCCCCCGCCTCCCGCTCCAGCGCGGCGAGCTGCTGCGACACCGCCGAGGACGTGAGATGCAGGCTCGCGGCCGCCTTCCCGACGGTGCGGTGGCTGGCGACAGCGTGCAGCGCCTGTAGGCGCGCGGTCCCGAACACATCAGAGAACCTAACGGTTCCCAGCGAGAACTCCTCGCTGGTCCTGAACGGTCGGCGGGCCCAGGCTGGAGGGCGTGACGATGCCCGCGACGACCGACACCTCGACCACCACCCGCCGCGGCCCCGTCGATCCGCGGCTCCTCGCGATCGCGGGCAGCCTGTGCATCGCCGTCTCGCCGATCTTCATCGCGCTCTCGGGCACCTCGCCGGGCACCGCGACGACGTTCCGGTGCCTGCTCGGGCTCCCGGTGCTCGTCCCGATGGGACTGCTGGAACGACGCCGGCGACGGCGGGTGCGCGCCGAGATCGGCAGCGAGGTGCCCCGCGGCCGCCCGTGGTTGATCGTGGCCGGCGGCCTGCTCCTCGGCCTGGACATGACCCTGTGGACCGGCGCCATCCACGCCGTCGGCGCCGGTGTCTCGACGGTGCTGGTCAACGTCCAGGTCGTCATCCTGCCGCTGCTCGCCTTCCTCGTGATCGGCGAGCGGGTGCGGGCCTCGTTCCTGCTGGCCGTGCCGGTGATGCTCGGTGGGGTCGCGCTCGCCGGGGGACTCGCCGACGGGGGCGGGGGCGCCGCCCACCCGGTCGTCGGGACCGTGCTCGCGCTGATGGCGGCGTTCGCGTACGCGGGCTACCTGCTGCTGCTGCGGCTCGGGTCGGCGCCGGGGGAGAAGGCCGGGCCGGTGGCCCTGGCGACGGCGGCGGCCGCGGTGAGCGCGTTCGTCCTCGGCACGCTGTGGGAGGGCGTGGACCTCACCCCCGGCTGGGAGGCGCTCGGGTGGCTCGCCCTGCTCGCCCTGATCGGCCAGTGCATGGGGTGGGTGCTCATCGCCGGCGGCATGGCGCGGCTCCCGTCGTCGACCGGGGCGTCGATCCTGCTGCTCCAGCCGGTCGGTGCGGTGCTGCTCGGGATGCTCGTGCTGGGCCAGTTCCCGTCCGCGTGGCAGCTGGCGGGCTGTGCCGTGGTCATCGGGGCGGTCGCGTTCGCCGCCC
>JAVXWR010000125.1:0-3970 GCA_032230725.1 Actinomycetota bacterium | reverse complement strand
ACGCCGATCGTGCTGGCCAAGCTGTGGTCGGTGGTGCCCAAGCTCTTCGCCTGGCCGCCGGTGCGCAGCCTCGCCCAGCTGCTCGAGCGCCTGTCGCTGCTCGCGCTCGTCGGCGGCGTCCTCTTCGAGTTCGTCACCGGCCTGATGAACAGCCAGTACGACTACTCGTGGGGCTTCGGCTTCTACACCGCCCACTACTACGGGGCCTGGGTCTTCATCGCCGGCTTCGTGACCCACGTGGCGATCAAGCTGCCGACGATGCTCCGGGCGCTGCGCGTCGGACCGGGCGGCACCGGCGCGCTCGGCCGCTGGCTGCACGACTCGCCCGCCGAGACCGAGCCCGAGCCGATGGACCGCACGGGGCTGGCGGCGCTGGCGCCGAACCAGCCGTCGCTGAGCCGTCGTGGGCTGCTGGGGATGGTCGGCGGCGGCAGTCTGCTGGTGGGGTTCTTCTCCCTCGGGCAGAGCTGGGACGTGCTGCGGCCGCTGGCCCTGCTCTCGCCGCGCGGCCAGTCCTACGGCACCGGGCCGAACGACTTCCAGATCAACCGCACGCTCGCCGGGTCCGGGATCGACCCCGTGGCGCTCGACGACGGGTGGCGCCTGATGCTCACCGGCGGTACCGGCACGGTGTCGTTGAGCCGCCGGACGCTGCTCGACATGCCCCAGCACACCGCGACGCTGCCCATCGCGTGCGTCGAGGGGTGGTCGGTGACCCGGACGTGGACCGGGGTCCGCCTGCGGGACCTCGCCACGCTGGCGGGGGTGCCCGACCCGGACAACGCGTTCGTCCGGTCGATCGAGACCTCCGGGGCGTTCGCCCGCGCGACCCTGCAGTCCAACCAGGTCCTGAACCCGGATGCGCTGCTGGCACTGAAGGTCGGGAACCCGGGTGAGGAGACCGTCGACCTCGCCCCGAACCACGGCTACCCGGCGCGGGTGATCGTCCCGGCGCTGCCCGGGGTGCACAACACCAAGTGGGTCTCGTCGATCGACTTCAGGCCGCGGGCCGCGTGATGCGGGCCGCGCTGCGCTCCTGGCGCTACCTCTACGGCGAGAATCCGCTGCACCTGTTGGCGATGGTGGGCTGCTTCGCGCTGGTCGGGTACGTGGTGTCGTTCGTCGACGAGGATCCCGGCGTGCTCGCCCTGGGCATCTGGTTCGCCGGCGCGGTGCTCGCCCACGACCTGGTCCTCTATCCGCTCTACGCCCTGGCCGACCAGCCGCTGGTGATCGGCCGGTGGGCGCGGCGCAAGGTCCTCCCCCGCCGTCCCCCGCTGGTGCCGGCGATCAATCACGTCCGGGTCCCGGTGCTGGGCTCGGCGGTGCTGGGGCTCATCTACTTCCCGACGATCACGCAGCGCGGCGAGGACGCGTTCCGCTTCACCGCGGATCTGGGCATGGCCGGCATCTACCGGCACTGGCTGCTGATCACCGGTGTGCTCTTCCTCGGCAGCGCCGTCGTCTACGCCCTGCGGCTGGGGGCCGCGGCGGGACGCGGTGTCGCGCGGCGGCGTCGCGCGGTCGCCGTCCTCGGGGCTCCGGTCGCCGCAGGTGCCGGCGCGCCTCCGGCGCCCACCGGACCCGAGCCCGAGCCCCACGAGGCCGAGCCCCACGCTCCCGAGGCCCACGCTCCCGAGGCCCACGCTCCCGACGAGGCCGGCCCGCGGTCCGAGCCATGATCACGACTTCAGCGGCGAGACGCCCACCCGGCGCCGTGACTCGCCACTGAAGTCGTGATCATCGGTCGTGGGTTCATGCCTGGGCGGCGAGCTCCCGCTCGGGCAGCTCGGCCTCCATCTCGCGGATGATCGGCAGGACCTTCTCGCCGAACTGCTCGATCTCCTCCTTGACGTGCAGGAAGCACAGCAGGGAGAGGTCGACGCCGAGCTTCTTGTACTCGATCAGCCGCTCGGCGACCTGCTCGGCGGTCCCGATGAGCTGGGTCTTGAAGCCGTCGTTGTACTGGACGAGGTCCTCGAACGAGGACTCCGCCCACATGCCCTTACCGTCGGGGGACGACGCGCCGCCCTGCTGGACGGCCTGGCGGAAGCCCTCGACCTGCTCGACGTTGGCCTTGTCGACGATCTCGCGCAGCGTGTCGCGGGCCTCCTTCTCGGTGTCCCGGACGATCATGAAGCCGTTGAGCCCGAAGTTCACCGAGCGGTCGTTCTCCGCCGCGGCGGCGTTGACGTCGTCGAGCTGCTCGATGACGCCGTCGAAATCCTTGCCGTTCGAGAAGTAGAAGTCCGACACCCGGCCGGCCATCCGGCGCGCGGCCGACGAGTTGCCGCCCTGGAAGATCTCGGGGTGCGGCCGCTCGGGGGTGCTCAGCGGCTTGGGCTTCAGCGAGTACTCGTGGAAGCGGTAGAAGTCGCCGAGGAAGGTGAAGTCGTCCTCTTCCCAGATGCCCTTGAGGCAGCGGATGAACTCCTCGGTGCGCCGGTAACGCTCGTCGTGCTCGAGCCACGGCTCGCCGAAGGCGGTGAACTCGCCCTTGAACCAGCCGGAGACGACGTTGGTGGCGAAGCGCCCGTTCGTCAGGTGATCGGCCGTGGCGCCGAAGTTGGCGAACACGCCGGGGTGCCACATGCCCGGGTGCACCGCGGCCATGACCTTGAGGCGCTCGGTGGCCAGCATGATCGCGAGCGAGAGCGAAGTGGACTCGTGCTGGTACTCGGCCGAGTAGCTCGCCATGTACCGGACCTGGGACAGCGCGTACTCGAAGCCGCTGTTCTCGGCCGCGATCGCGGTCTCGCGGTTGTAGTCCCAGTTCCAGTCGGTGCGCTGCTCGATACCGCTGGTGACCAGGCCCCCGGAGACGTTGGGGACCCAGTAGGCGAACTTCAGGGGGTCGGACGGGGTGCCGACGGACACGATGAGCCTCCTCGAGGCAGGGTGGAACGCCCCCGGACGACGGTCCGGGGCGCGGAGATCAGGGGATGCGGGCGTGGGTCAGGGCCGACACGCCTGGGTCGCGAGGAGTCCGAAGTCGACGTGCCTGCGGCGCGTCAGCACTGCTCCTGCGTTACCCATCGGACACGACCGTTCCGGCCGCTCGGAGGGCTGTCAACCGCAGAGCCACGCCGCTCACACCCGGCGGGCCGCGAGCGGGCGGCCGCGGGGGGCCTCCTCCGCCGCTAGGGTCACGGCGTGTCCGAGCCCGACCCCGACGCCGGGTGGCAGCCTCCGCCGTTGCCCCGCCGGCTGACCGACCCCGTCCCGGTGATCCTGGTCGGCTCGGCGGTCTGGCTGGCCGCGCTCGTGGTGCTCGGGGTGCTCGCCCTGACCGGGACGCGGCCGACCGACGTGTGGCTCTGGGCCTGCGTGGTCGGCGTCGGCCTGGGCGCGGTCGGCCTCGGGGTCCTCGCCCTGCAGCGCCGGGCCAACGCCCGCGGCGCCCGGGGCGCGCAGAAGCTCTGACGGCCGGGGTTCACGACGCGGCGAGGGCCCAGGCGGCGAGCAGGCCGCGGACGGCGTCGTCGGTGTGCACCACCGCGTCGACCACCCAGACCCCGGGGAAGACCTCGCGCGGCGGGCGCGCCCGGTCGTCGTCGGCGACCGCGACCCGCAGCCGCGCGTGGACGACGACCTCCCCCGCCGGCAGCGCGCGTCCGACAGCGGCCGCCCAGGCCGCGGCGGCGGGCAGGTCCGTCCACCGGGTGGCGACCCCGGGCGAGCGGACCTCGCCGTGG
Source organism: Actinomycetota bacterium (assembly GCA_032230725.1). Taxonomy (GTDB): domain Bacteria; phylum Actinomycetota; class Actinomycetes; order Mycobacteriales; family Pseudonocardiaceae; genus Actinomycetospora. The sequence goes on along the minus strand of JAVXWR010000125.1, from coordinate 275 downwards.
TGCCCGGCCCCGACCAGCGGGAGGTCGAGCAGGTCGGCGAGGGCGGACGCGCCGCCGGGGGCCACCGGGACCACACCGTCCGCGTCGAGCCCCGCGAGCAGCCACGGCCGGTCGAGGACGGCGGGCACGGCGCCGCGGTCGGGGTCGGCGTCGACGACCCGCCCAGCCGCCGTGCGCACCCGCGGCGGGGGCTCGACGTCGGCCAGCGCGATGCGCCGCGCGTCGACCGCCCCGGCGAGGACGGTGTGCGCGGCCAGCACGCCCCCGGCCGGCAC
>JAVXWR010000115.1:0-11758 GCA_032230725.1 Actinomycetota bacterium | reverse complement strand
CGCCGGTACGGGATGACACTGCTGAGAAGGGCGCGGGCGCATCGGAGCAGACCGATCGAACGCCTGTGCGAATTAGGAGAGCGGTGCTCTATCCCCTGAGCTACGGGGGCCCGTGAGGAGCCTACCTGCGTGTTCGTCCTCACCGGTGCTCCCCTCCGGTGGGGTCGTGCTGGTCCTGGCGCACATCTGGCGCACACAGCGCTTCGTCCATGCGGTCGGCCAGCTCGTCGAGTCTGTCAGGGAAGAGGTGGCCGTAGAGGTCGAGGGTCATCGTCGCGGTCTTGTGTCCCAGCATCAGCTGGACCACCTTGACGTCCGCACCGGGAGCGATCGCCAGCGAGGCGGCGGTGTGCCGCAGCTCGTGGGGGTGGATCCCGGCCGGGCCGATCTTGCGGACGGCGGGATCGAAGGTGTCGCGGCGGAAGTGCGCACCCGCAGCACGCCGCCGCCCGGGGCGGGGAAGAGCAGGTCGTCGCCGCGCCGGCCCTCCATCCAGTGCAGCGCGGAGACCTCTCCCCAGCGCAGCCCGGTGTAGGCGAGGAAGCGCACCAAGGCGCGGTATCCGGATGCGCAGCAGTCCAGGGACTTTCACGACGCGCTCAGGACCGCTACTGCCAGCAATCGCAACGCAAGCTAACTAACTAATAGGGGCGATCCGAGCCACCGCGGCATCCCGCTCGCGGTCTCCGACGTAGGGGTACACCGCCACCATGATCAACATAGCCCTGCGCCAGGTGTCTCCTCAGGCTTGACGGCTCTTAGACACGCCGACGGACCACCAACCGTGCACAAGATCACTTAGCTGAATGTGGCGCGGTGTTCGGAGGTGAAGGCTCGGAAGGAGCGAGGCGCGCGGCCCAACACGAGGGTGGTGTCATCGGTGAGCCAGGCGGCGTCGCCCTCGCCAATGAGGCTGAACGCGCGGGCGTTGTCGGTGGCGACCTGCTCGGGGACCCCGGCGCTCAGCATGGCCTCGCGGTCCTCGGCTTCGCTGCGGGCCCGGAAGGTGATCTCGTGGCCGACGACCTCGGAGAGGATCGCGGCGGCGTCGGGGTAGGAGAGCAGATCGGGGCCGGTGGGCCAGTAGGTGCGCCCTCCCAGACGTGTGAGGTCGGCGGCGATTTCGGCGGCGACCGCACCGACATCGTGGGCGTCGATCAGCCCGACCCGGCCAGTGCCCGCACTGGAAGCGAACCCGCCATGAGCGCGGATCGCCGGCGCGAGGGCGAGGAAGTTCTGCATGTAGGCGTTGCAGCGCAGCAGCGTGTGCGCCAGTCCGGAAGCGGCCAGCCCGGCCTCGATCTGGGCCTGCCCGCGGCGCCGGCCGACCGGGGAGTCCGGGGAGGCCTTGCTGGTCACCTTGACCACGTGCTCGACACCGGCCCGCGCGGCGGCGTCGACGACGGCCAACTCCTGGGCTGGGATCGCAGGGCTGACCAGTACCACCGTCGACACCCCGACGACGGCCTTGTCGAGGCTGGCGGGGTCGGTGAAGTCCCCGACCGCGATCTCGGCCCCGAGTCTGGAGAGCGCCACCGCCTTGTCGGGGTCGCGGATCAACGCCCGCACCGGGACGCCCCGCTCGGCGAGGACGCGGGTCGCCTCCGACCCGACCTTCCCGGTCCCGCCCGTCACCAAGATCATCCGAATCCCTCCATGCGACTTGACTGGATTGTGCAATCCACACTGACAGAGCTAGAAGTGGATCGTCAAGTCCAGAACTCGGGTAGGTTCCGGCTATGACGACATCGCGGCGCCCGGTCGGGTCCGGCGCCAGGCTGACGGTCAAGGGGGCGCGGACGCGGGCACGGATCGTGGACGCGGCCGCGGAGCTGATGGCGCTGCGCGGGGTGACCGAGACCTCGGTCGAGGAGGTCAAGAAGGCCGCTGAGGTGTCGAGCTCGCAGCTGTATCACTACTTCGCCGACAAGAGTGCGCTGGTCGAGGCCGTCATCGACCGGCAGGCGCAGATGATCGTGGCGGCCCAGGAGCAGGTCGGGCCGGGCACGCTGGAGGGACTGCGAGTGTGGCGCGACGGCCTCATCGCCCACGCCCGCCACGTCAGCGGCGCCGGCGGCTGCCCGCTGGGACACCTCGCCGGTCAGCTCGTCGAGACCGACGAGAACGCTCGCCTGCGGCTCGCCGAGGGGTTCCGGCAGTGGGCCACGGTTCTGCGCCGTACCTGTCGCGAACTGCACCGGACCGGGGGCCTCACCGCCGATGTCGAACCCGACCAGCTAGCCGACACCCTCCTGGCCACCCTGCAGGGCGGGCTGCTGCTATCCCAGGTCCAACGCGACACCGCGCCCCTCGAGACCGGGATCGACACCCTGCTCACCCTCAGCGTCACCGGCTGGTCCTAGCCGGCGCGCCCTCATGTCGCGTCAGGTCCGCGTCGACCGACGGGCGTTCATAGTGACCGGCCAGGCTGCGGGTCGGCCGCCTCGTATCCAGCGACTCCACCCCGTGCCGAGCACTACGAACGTTCGTGCAGCCGACTTCGGGAAGCGACACTTGCGCTGAGCAGGATCAGGGGACTGCTCGCAGGTCGACAGCGAGGCCCGGTCGGCGGTCGACCGTGCGTAGCGCGCTGCTTCTCGCAGGCGGTAGTGCCGGGGCGCGAGATGGGTCAGCCGCGGATCGTGGCGGTTTCGCGGGTGAATTGACGGTGGCCAATCAGCTTGTAGGCCAAGCGGGCTGGGGCCGGAACGACTTGCAGGAATCTGTGCCGTTCCGCGTCATCGGTTTCCTCGGTGATGTGGCCGAGCATGACCAGGCGCCGCATGACCGGAATCGCGCTCATGCCGTGCTTGCCGAGCGCGTCCCATTCCCTTTGCGTCAGCATGGCCGAGACGATCGGGAGCAGTTTCTGCTCCTCCTCAGCCAGGTGATCGATCAGTGTCGGCATCGTGGCGTCGATGAGGGCTGCCATCTGCTCGCCGACGGCGGCGTCCGCGCTCGCTGTCCACGCCGGCAGCTCCGCGCCGACGGCCGCGACGGCGTCGTTGACCTGCTCGTGCTGCGCATCCATCCGGTCCATCAGCTCCGGGTCGAGCGCGGCCCGCTCGCGCAGCAAGGGAAAGAGCAGTTCGTCCTCGCCGGTGTGGTGCGTGTGAAGGAAGCGCAACATCTCGCGGGCGTGCGCGCCGACGACCTTGGACCGCCCACGGTCATTGGCCGCGGAGCGGAACAGCCGCGGGAGCTGACCGAACTCACGCCGGATGACGCGATGCATCAGAACCATCTCGTGGGTATCGACGCCGCCCCGGGCGGTGCTCACCGTGACTCCTCGATGCTCGCGGCGTTCTGGACGGCCTCGTGGGCGGTGGTTGCTGACCGGCCGATGAGCTTCTCCAGATCGTCGCTAGCGGTAAACAACTCTCCGCGCGCCAGGCCGGCGTCGGCGTCAGCGACAGCGGCGGCCATCTCGGGGGGCAGCCCCGCGGCGGTCAGGGTCCCCGTGTACTCAGCGACCGACATGTCCTGATAGGCGATGTGGGTGCCCAGGACGTCGCTGATCGTGGCGGCGAGTTCGGTCAGGGTGAACGGCGTTCCACCCAGCTCGTAGGTCGCGCCGAGGTGCCCGTCCTGCGTCAGCACCGCGGCGGCGGCTGCCGCGTAGTCGCGTCGGCTGGCCGCGCTGACGAGACCGTCGTGCGCGCTGCCCAACAACGCGTGGTACTGGGTGATCATCGGGAGCTGGTCGGTGTAATTCTCCAAGTACCATCCGTTGCGCAGGATGACGAACGCCGAACCACTGTCCCGCAGGTAGTTCTCGGTGCGGCGATGTTCGTCGGCGAGCGTCATTTGCGCAGTCGACGCGTTGACGATGCTGGTGTACACGATCTGGGACACCCCCGCTCGGGCCGCCGCGTCGATGGCGTTGCGGGCGTTGTCGAATCGCTCCCCGACTGTCGTCGTGGAGACCAGCAGCATCGCGTCGGCGCCCACGAATGCGTCGTCGAGGGTGATCGGGTCGGTGAAGTCTGCGCGCCGCACCGCGACCCCGTTCTGTGCGAGATCGGTGAGTTTGTCAATGTCTCGGCCAGTGGCCACGATCCGCGCAGCTGGTGTTCCGGCGGCCAGGAGTTGCTCGACGACGAGCCGGCCGAGATGACCTGATGCTCCGGTGATGACAGTGGACATGGTGTTTCCCTTCGGTAGGGGTGCGCTGTGAGTAAAGGTCGTCGGTGCCCCGCGGTGAAATCCCGGTGAAATGTCGTCGCGGGTATGGACCATCTCGATGGGTTCGGTGCGATGCTGCAGTCGGGTGGACGTCGGTCCAGCGCACGACTCGGTCCGAGTTGCAGCTGGGCGGCTCACGCCTCGGCGGCCAGCGCGGGCGGGACGCCGAGGGGTGCGGCGGGGGGTGCTCCCGACGTCCGTGAGTTGGTGCGCGCGGGTCCGCGCGGTACCTGCTGCCCGTGCCGAGCCGGCCCCCTCAGGCCCCGGCGGTGGGGGCGGGGCCGTGCGGCGACGGGTCCGCCCCGTCTAGGCACCATGCATTGTGACGACCATCCGTCCAGTGTTGGGCAACTCATCAGGACAATTGATAAAGTAGTCAGGATGGCTGACTATGTCAAGGCCTGATCGAAGCCTGCTCGCCCCCGCCGGGCTCCGGCGCCTCGGGGCGGGCGGGAATCGGGGGCGGACGGCTCGGCGCGGCCGGGTCTACCGCGCGTAGGGGTCGGTGATCTCGCGGAGTTGATCCAGGATCTGATGCAACAACGTGAAGTTGCGGGTGCCCAGGTAGGCCTTCCACTCCGAGAGGATCTCGCCGAGGGTCGCCGTGACCACCTCGACCGCCCGCCGGCCGCGTTGCTCGATCACGATCAACCGGGCGCGGCCATCCGTCGGGTCGAGGACGCGGCGGACGTAGCCCAAGCGCTCCAGTTGATCAACCAGGACGCCGGCGCTCTGCTTGCTCATTTGCGCCTGGTCAGCGAGGTCCGTGAGGCGCGAACCGTCTTGGGCGACGCGTTGAAACACGCGACACTGGGCGAGGGTCCAGTCATCAAACCCGGCCTCCTGGAGAGCCCGGAAAATCCGGTCCTCGGTGTACCGGTACGGGATGAACAACAACACCCCTAGATCAACCCGCTGGTCGTCGTCCATACCGCCGCTCTCGGCTCGATCGCCCATCTGGTCCCACGAGGTTCACACGCTACCTCGACGCTGCCGAGCCGGATCGCCGCCGACCCGACCGCGTCGCCGCGAGCAGTGCTGCGTTCCGCACACACCGTCTGCCCCTCACTGGCTTCGCCCCTGTCGCTGTTGCCATCGAGCTGCGGCACTCCTAGAGTAGTCAGGGTACCTGACTACGTGGCTGGCGCGCTAGGTACGGGACGGGCGGCCTCGCACTGTTCACATTCAGCGAAGACAGAGAGGGCATAGGTAACGTCATGACATCGACATCAACCCTGGCGGGCAAGCGGGTCCTGGTCACCGGCGGCAGCCGCGGAATCGGGGCCGAGATCGTGCGACGGCTCGCCTCCCAGGGAGCCACCGTCGCGGTCAACTATCGGTCTGATCGGGCCGCCGCCGATGCGCTCGTCGGCGAACTTCGCGACAACGGGGGTGCCGCGTCGGCCTTCCCCGCCGATGTCGGCGACGCGGCGCAGTCCCACAAGTTGGTCGACGCGGTGGTATCCGAGTTCGGCGGCCTGGATCTGTTGGTCAGCAACGCCGGAGTGGAGCACTTCGGAGCGCTGGAAACCATCACCCAGGCCGACTTCGACCGCCTCTTTCAGACCAACGTGGCCGGACAACTGTTCGTCACTCAGGCCGCGGTCGCCGCGATGACCGACGGCGGCCGGATCGTGCTCAGCTCCTCGGTCAGTGTGCGCCTGGCGGTCTATCGACACGCCCTGTACGCAGCGAGCAAAGCAGCCATTTCGGCGATGGTGCGTAATCTGGCTCCTGAACTGGCCGACCGGAACATCGCTATCAATGCGATCGCCCCCGGCGCCACCGCCACGAGCATGGCCACCCGGTACAGCGCCAACTACACCCCTCCTGCGCTCGCCGATGTACCGTTTAGCGCGCTCATTCGCTCGATGAGCGCACTCGGTCGGTTGGCTCAACCTGCCGAAATCGCCGCCGTTGTCGCGTTTCTGCTCTCGCCTGATGCGTCTTATATCACCGGCACCACCATCGAAGCCGACGGCGGCTGGAACTAACACGCTGGATCATCGTGGGTCTGTCCCAACAGACGCCAGCTCCAGCTCACTGAAAAGCCGACAGGAACTTAGGTCGCCGTGAAGGACCCGAGAACCACTGGCCCGTCCACATGAGTCCAGAAGCGTTAGCCAACGGCGGGCCCCGTCCAACCTGTCGACCTCAGTGACGTTGAGCAAGGCTGGAGCCTCTTCGTTGAACCTCAGCCACTGCCAGGGTTCCGGGGGAGCGCGAGGCGTTCGTCGCAGTCGAGGGTTTCGTCGGCGACCTGTTCGTCGCTCTGGTAGTTACCGAGCCCGCGAAGCAGCGCAGGCTGCGCTGCCCGCGTGACCATCCCAACTGGCGGCGGCCCTCGGCGGCGGATTCCCAGTGCCACCAGCGGGCGACGTCCTCGGCGCGGTAGGTCTCGACAGCGTCGGTGAGTAGCTGCATCGGGCTCCGGCCGTCGAGGCGCTTGCCTTCCTTGGGGTGTCCCGCAGTGACTTCGTGGGCTTGCTTGACGAAGTAGGCGTGCAGGTTGTCCCCGTCGCCACGACGGGTCTTTCGCAGGTCCCAGCCGTGTTCGGCCGAGGAGTCGAAACCGAGCGCGCGGACCGCAGCCTAGCTGCACGTTCCCGGCCACCGGACCTCTCCCGTCGTCGGCCTGGCGCACGTGCGGGCATGCGAGGTGACGGACTGGCCCCCCGAGACGCGATCGGGCATCGTTGGGGTGGTCAGATCGGCCCGGACCCCGCCGTCTCGTGAGACCTCGGACGAGTGGACTCCTATGTCGATCGAGCACGACCGTGAGCTGGTGGAGGCACTGCGCTCCGCCTCCCACACGCTGGTCAACCGCGACAGCCTCGGCGATCTCGACCTGACCCTCGGCAGGATCGTGGCCTCCGCCGTCGACACCGTCCCGGGCGCGGACGACGGGAGCGTCTCGCTCATCCGCGGCGGCCGGATCGAGTCGCTGCGCGCCACCCACGACGACATCCGCAAGCTCGACGAGCTGCAGAACGACTTCCACGACGGGCCCTGCGTCAGCGCCATCGACGAGCCACCGGAACGGGGTACCCAGCTCGCGGTGGATCTCGCCGGTGACGACGCCGAACGATGGCCGCTGTTCGCGCCCCGGGTCGTCGAGGCCGGCTACCGGGCGATGGCGTCGGTGTCGCTGTCCACCCGGAACGGCACCCAGGCGGCGCTCAACCTCTACTCCCACGCTCCGGGAAGCTTCGACACCTACTCCTGCCACGTGGCCGAGTTGTTCGCGCTGCAGGCCGCTGCCCTGATCTTCGGGACCGACCGCGCGGTCCAGCTCCAGCAGGCCGTCGAGACCCGGGACGTCATCGGCCAGGCCAAGGGCATCCTCATGGAACGCTTCACCCTGGACGATGCCTCCGCCTTCGCGATGCTGGTGGCCTCCTCACAGAACACCAACATGAAACTGGTCGCCGTCGCTCGCTGGCTCACCAACGAGGTCGCCGAGCGCCACGCCCGAGAAGGCCCCCGGGGCGGCTAGTGCGCGCCGCCACGCGTGCCGTCACCGCGTCGGGGTATCCGGCTCGATGACGGGAGAGAAGCGTGAGGTGTCGAGCGCCCGCGAGGCCGCCGACGCGCTGCGCCGGGTGATCTCCCGGGTGAAGGACAGTCCCGCGGGCGAGATCGACCTCCGGTCGGCCGAGGCTCTCGACGAGCTCGTCCGGCTGGCCGACCTGCTCGGTCGCACCGTCGAGGACGTCGCCGGGGACGACGTCGCCGGGGAGGAGAGCCGGGCGGTCCGTGCGTACGCCGACGAGCTCGCCGCGGCCATCGCCGCGCACCGCGACTCACGGGCGCGGTGACGGTGGTCCCAGTTTCGGTCGTGCCCGATTGTTCTGTTGGACAGCTCCCCGGTAGCGTCGGCGCGGTGACGGAGGAGGACCGGGCCGGAGAACAGGCCCGGGTGGCCGCCCGGTCGGTGCTGGCGAACATCGAGGAACTCAGCGAGGGCGCGCTCGACGGCAGCCACCGCGCGTGAAGTCGGAGAACACCGCGAACGCCGTCGAGACCGCGAGGACGACGGCGTCGCGCGAGCGGTAGGGCGTGTGCGCCACCGGCGAGGAGAACACCGCCTCGGGGTGGATAACCTCCCCGAGCCCGGACAGGTCGCCCGCCGCGATCATCTCGTGCCACCGGGCGAGCGACCTCGCGGCGGCCGGCGTGAGCGCGGTGTCGTCCATCGGTTCCTCCTCGCGTCGGGTCGCCGTCGGCCAGTGTGCCCCGGCCGGCGCCGCGCCGGGGTGCGGCACGGCGCCGGTCCTGCGGTGGGCTCAGCGGGACCTCGTGACCGCCGGCGTCCAGGACGGTTCGCGGCCGAGCCAGCCGACGAGGCGCTCGTAGGGCCCGGCGTCGTCGGGGACCTCGACGACCGCGCCGAACGGGATGCCGCCGCCGCGCGGCTCGGCCGGGAGGGCGGCGCGGACACGGTCGACGACGACGTCGGCGAGGGCCGGGTCGAGCACGTCGGCGGTGTCGAGCGCGCTCGCGAGGTCCCAGGCGTGCACGGCGAGCTCGCGGACGTAGCCCCATCCGGCGACGCGTCCGGGCACGACGCCCCAGGGGACGGTGACGTCGCGGTCGAGCAGGGCGGCGTCCACGTCGGGACCCCAGACCTCCGCGATCTCACGACGGCCGTCGGCGAGGGCGGCGACGTAGCCCGCGGCGTCGTCCTGGGGAAGCTGGTGGGGGAGGTCGAACGGGTGTCCGCCGCGGCCGACGTGGGCGACCCGCCGGTGGACGGTGACGAGGTGGGCGAGCAGGTCGTCGACGGTCCAGCCCTCGCAGGGAGTCGGGGCGTCGAGGGGCAGATCGGGGGTGACGAGGCCGCCGATCTGGTCGGCGGCGCGGAGCAGGGCGGGGCGGGGGTCGTCCACGGGGGTCTCCTTCGAGGGGTGGTGATCGGGCGGGACTGGGGTGCTCACGCGTCGCCCATGCGCAGCAGGAAGGCCACCCACATCCGGTAGGGGGCGAGCGGCGCGGTGGCGGCGGCGAGGGTGGCGGGGTCGTCGTAGTCGGCCGGGTCGCGGCGGTGCAGGCGCGCGAGGGCGGCGGTCGCGCGGGGCTCGTCGGGCCACTCGTCGACGACGCCGCAGGCCCGCAGCCAGATCCCCGACGACCAGAACGCCCCGATGCCGCGGACCCGGCGCAGCGCCGCGCGGGCACCGTCCGGCCCCAGGGCGCGCAGGCGGGCGACGTCGAGCTCGCCGTCGAGGGCCGCCCGGGCGACGCCGTGGAGGCGGCGGACCTTCTCGGCGGGCAGCCCGCGAATGTCGTCGAGGTCGAGCAGTACCTGCGGCGTCGGGAAGGCGGTGATTGTCTCGCCCGCCAGGCTCAGTGTCTCGCCGTGCTCGGCGGCGATCCGGCGGGTGAGCGCGGCCGCCTGCGCCGTGCCGATGCGCGGAGAGATCACGGCCCAGGCGGCGGCCTCGTAGACGCTGGGGAACAGCGTGGGGCGGCGGCCGTACGAGCGGGCGAGGACGGCGCCGACGGCGGGGTCGCGGGTGGCGACGGAGTCGGGGCCGACGAGGCCGGACGCGTCGTGGTCGAGGGAGAGGATGCGGGCGATCTGGGCGCGGGCCGCGTCGGCGTCGCCGGTGCCGGTGACCTCGACGGTCACCGGGGTGTCGACGGCGTCCTGGGTGAGGGCGAAGGCGACGGGGCGCAGGTCGTCGTCGGCGATCGCGGCGAGGACGAGCGGGCGGGCGGCGTCGCGGGCGAAGCGGGAGACCGGGGCCCAGCGCATGACGGCGGTGCGGGCGAGGTCGAGCGAGAACGGGCCGGCGGGGACGAGGACGTGGGTCGTGGTGGGCGCCGAGGTCGTGGTCGTCATGGGGAGCACGATGCGACCCGATACCGGACACGTGATGTCGTGATTCTGCGAGAATCTCGGTCCGTGCGTTCCGACCGCCTGCTGGCCACCCTGCTGCTCCTGCAGACCCACGGCCGGCTGCCCGCCCCGGAGATCGCACGCCGCCTCGAGGTGTCGACGCGGACGGTCGCACGCGACGTCGAGGCGCTCTCCGCGGCCGGCGTCCCCGTCTACGCCGAGCGCGGCCGGCTCGGCGGGGTGGTGCTCATGCCGGGGTTCCGCACCGACGTCAGCGGGCTGACCGACGGCGAGATGCGGGCGCTGCTCGCGCTCACCGACGGCGAGCAGGGCGGGTCGCTCGGGCGGGCGGTCGCCTCGGCGGTGCGCAAGCTGCTCGCCGCCGTCCCCGAGGCCCGGCGCCCGGGGATCGCGGCGGCGCGGCGCACCGTCGTCGTCGAGCAGTACGGATGGCACCGGGCCGGGCGGCCGGCGGACGACGTCCCCGCCCTCGGCGAGCTCGAACGGGCCGTCGCCGCCGACGAACGCGTGCGCATCCGGTACCGGGCCGCGGCGCAGGAGTCGGGGAGCTGGCGCACCGTCGACCCGTACGGACTCGTCAGCAAGGCCAGCACCTGGTACCTCGTCGCGGCCGCCCGCGGGACGCCCCGGATGTTCCGGGTGAGCCGCGTCGAGGAGGTCGCCGCCACCGGGACCCCCGCGCATCGCCCGGACGGCCGCGACCTCGAGCAGGTGTGGATCGACCTGCGCGACCGGCTGGAACAGGCGCCGGAGGCGGTGACGGTGCGGGTGCGCGTCGACTCCGCCCGGCGGGCGATGGTCGAGCGGGTGGTGGCGGCGCAGCTGGTCGGGCCGCCCGAGCTCGAGGACGACGAGCCCGACGTCGTGCGCCTGCCCTTCCGCGCCGCGGGGGCCGCCGTCGGGATCCTGCTCGGGTTCGGCGCGGTATTGGAGGTCCTGGGGCCGCCGCAGGTGCGGGAGCTGATGGCGGAACGGGCCGCGGAAGCCGTCACGCTCTACGGCTGAACCGATCATCGGCCATTCGCCGCTGCCGAGTCGCGGGGTGGCGAACTAGGGTCCCGGGTCATGACGACGGTGCTGGTGACCGGTGGCGGTGAACGGCTCGACGAGGTCGCGGCCGCGGTGAAGGCGGCGGGCGCCGAGGTCGTCGCCGTCGACGACCTCGGGCGTCTCGGCGAGCGCGTGGCCGACACCGTCTTCGACGGCTACGTCCAACTGCCCGTCGCGATGACGCCGGCCGAGGGCAGCGTCGTCGCGAAGGTCGAGCAGTTCCTCACCCAGGGCATGCTCTCCCGGTTCCGCGCCGCGGCCACCGTCCTGCCGAACCTGGCCCAGAACGCGAACGTCATGCTCGTCGGCGGGCAGACGCAGGTCGACGCCGACGCCCCCGACGACGCCGACGCCCGCGCGGCGATGCTGCGGGTGCTCGCCCACGCACTGCGCGCCGAGCGGGCGCCCGAGCGGCTGACGGTGCGCGTCGCCGACCGCACCTGGACCGCCGAGCAGATCGCCGGGCGCGTCACGGGCACCGCCCCGAAGGGCCCGGAGTCGACGACCGACGACGCCGCCATCGGCCAGGCCTACGCGGACTGGCGCGCCGAGGTCGTCGGGCTGATGCGGGTCGAGTTCTAAAGGGGCTGCGCCCCAGCCCGACCAGGCATGTTCGTGGTTGGGCTGGTCAGGGGGCTCCGGCCGGGCGGGGTGCGTCCC
>JAVXWR010000111.1:0-2750 GCA_032230725.1 Actinomycetota bacterium | reverse complement strand
CTGCCGGCGACGATGACCCGGCTCGCCTCCGGCGCGTCCGGGCTGGGCGTGCGGGTGGACTACTGAGCCGGGCCCGCGTCCGGGAGGATCCACCGGTGAGGTCGCTGGGCAGCTGTGAGGACCAGCCCTGCCCGGTCGACGGGTGGGGAGCGTCGTGAACCCGCGTGATCGACTTCGACGTGACGGACCGGGAGCACCTCGCGAGGCGGCCGCGCATACCCGAAGCTCACGTCGTCAGCGGGTCTCCTCGCGGGTCCGCGCCGGAATGGACCTGGAGGTGCGATGTTCTCGGTGACCGTCCGCGACCACGTGATGGTCGCCCACAGCTTCACCGGCGCGGTGTTCGGGCCGGCGCAGGCGCTGCACGGTGCCACGTTCGTCGTCGACGCCACGTTCCGCCGACCCGATCTGGACGCCGACCACATCGTCGTCGACATCGGACGGGCGACGACCGCGCTCGGGACCGTCCTCGACGACCTGCGCTACCGCAACCTCGACGACGAGCCCGCCTTCGCCGGGATGAACACGACGACGGAGTTCCTCGCCCAGGTGATCGCCGACCGGCTCGCCGATCGGATCCACGCCGGTGACCTCGGGGAGGGCGCTCGCGGGATCGCGACGATCGCGGTGGAGCTGCACGAGTCGCACGTCGCGCGGGCGGGGTACGAGCGCCCGCTGTGACCGTCCACGCCGTGCTCCCCGGGGACGTCGACACCGTCCCGAGCGGCGGCAACGTCTACGACCGGCGGGTCCTGGCAGGGATGGGAGCGCTCGGTCTCGACGTCGTCGCCCACCGCCTACCCGGACCGTGGCCCGACGGCGACGCGGCCGCGGTGGCGCGGGTGCTGGAGAGGATCCCCGACGGCCGGCCGGTGCTGCTGGACGGGCTCGTCGCCTGCGGGGTGCCGGAGGCGCTCGCCACGCACGCCGGTCGGTCACGGCTCGTGGTGCTCGTGCACGCCCCGCTGGCGGACGAGGTCGGGCTCGCGCCCTCGGCCGTCCGCGACCGGGACCGCCGCGAGCGATCGGCGCTGGCGTCGGCGGCCGCCGTGGTGACGACGAGTCGCTGGACCGCCGACCGGGTCGAGCGGCACGGGCTCGACCCGGGCCGGGTGGTCGTCGCGGCGCCGGGGGTCGACCCGGCGCCGGTCTCCCCCGGCGCTGCACTCACCGGCGCCCCGCCGCGCCTGCTCTGCCTCGGGGCGCTCACCCCGACGAAGGGCCAGGACGTGCTGGTCGAGGCCCTGGCCGGGATCGCCGACCGGCCGTGGACCGCGGTACTGGCGGGCCCGACGGGTCGCGACCCGGGCTTCGTCGTCGGGCTCCGGGCGGCGATCGCGCGTTACGGGCTCGGCGGGCGCGTCACGGTCCCCGGGGCGCTCACCGGGCAGGCGCTCGAGGTGGCGTGGTCGGCGACCGATCTGCTGGTGGTGCCCTCGCGGGCGGAGACGTTCGGGATGGTCGTCACCGAGGCGCTGGCCCGGGGTGTGCCGGTCGTGGCGAGCCGCGTCGGCGGGGTCGCCGAGGCGATGGGAACCGGGGGCCCGACGCCCGGGACCTGGGTACCCGCTGAGAACGTTCCGGCGCTCGTCGCAGTGCTGCAGCGCTGGCTGGCGGACCCGGTGCTGCGTTCCGGGTGGAGGCTCTCAGCGCTGGGGCGCCGGGGCACGCTGAGGCAGTGGTCCTCCCCCTCCGAACTGGTCTCCCGGGTTCTCCTCCCGCCCGGGCGGCGAGATTGAGCGAGCCCGGCTCGCCGGTCTGCACCCCCGACTGGCTGGCCCTGCGCGAACCGGCCGACCACGCCGCCCGGTCCGAGGACCTCGCCGCGGGCCTCGACACCTGGCTGGGCGCCGACCCTGCGGACCTGATCGTCCGCGACCTCGGCTGCGGCACCGGCTCGATGGGCCGCTGGCTCGCGCCTCGCCTGACCCGCCCGCAGCGCTGGTTCCTCCACGACCGTGACGCCGACCTCGCCCACCGCGCCGCCGCCTCACCGCCGCCGGGCGCGGTCGCTGCCACGACGGCCGTCGTCGGGGACCTCTCCGACCTCGCCGACGTCGAGGGCGCCGACCTCGTCACCTGCTCGGCGCTGCTCGACCTGCTGCGCGCTCCCGACGTCGGGCACCTCGCCGGGCTCTGCGCCGACACCGGAGCCGCCGCCCTGCTGACGCTGTCGGTGACCGGCGGGGTCGCGCTCGACCCGGCCGACCCGCTCGACGAGGCCGTCGCGGCCGCCTTCGACGCCCACCAGCGCCGCGACGGGCGGCTCGGCCCGGACGCGGCCGGGGTCGCGGCGGCCGCGTTCGGCCGGCGGGGGTACGCGGTGGTGTGGCGCGCGAGCCCGTGGCGCCTCGGGCCGGGGGACGCCGCCCTGGCCGAGGAGTGGCTGCGGGGGCGGCTCGACGCGGCGTGCGCGCAGGACCCCTCGCTCGCGCCCCACGCCGGGCGTTACCTCGCGGACCGGCGCGAGGCGCTCGGCGTCGGGACCCTGCGGGCCGAGGTGGAGCACGCCGACCTCCTCGCCCTGCCCCCCGGTCGGAGCGCCCGGTGAAGGTCGCGAAGCTCCTGGTCGGGGCCGCGGTGGTCGTGGCCGTGGTGGTCCACCTGGGCACCGGGGCGGTGCTCGAGGGGGTCCGGGCGGTGTCGCCCGGGGCGCTCGTCGCCGCGCTCGGGCTGGGAGCGCTGACGACGGCGGCGTCCGCGGCGCGGTGGTGCGTGGTCGCCCGCGGGCTCGGCCTCGAGATCGGGTT
>JAVXWR010000065.1:0-3453 GCA_032230725.1 Actinomycetota bacterium | reverse complement strand
TTCCACGCCGTGGTGCCCGCGCCGAACACCATCCTGCGCGGCGTCCAGAAGCTCCCGCCCGCCGTCGTGCGGACCGTGGAGCCGGACGGCGCGCAGAGCGACTGGACCTACTGGACCCCGGAGTTCGTCCGTGGCGAGGAGGAGCACTCCGACGCCGAGTGGGCCGAGATCGCCCTGGAGTCGCTGCGGACCGCGGTGGAGCGGCGGATGGTCTCCGACGTCCCCGTCGGGGTGCTGCTCTCCGGCGGCATCGACTCCTCGATCGTGGTCGCCCTGCTCGCCGAGATGGGACAGAAGGACCTCAAGACCTACTCCATCGGCTTCGAGTCCGAGGGCGGCGAGGAGGGCGACGAGTTCGACTACTCCGACCTGGTCGCCGAGACCTACGGCACCGACCACACCAAATTCCGCGTGCCCAAGGCCGAGACCGACGAGGCCCTGCCCGGGGCGGTCGCGGCGATGTCCGAGCCGATGACCAGCCATGACGTCGTCGCGTTCTACCTGCTCTCCCGCGAGGTCTCGAAGTCGATCAAGGTGGTGCAGTCCGGGCAGGGCGCCGACGAGGTGCTCGGCGGCTACGACTGGTACCCCCCGATCGCCCGGGTGGGCCGCGAGGGCGCCGTGGAGGCGTACCACCAGTCGTTCTTCGACCGCCCGCACGACGAGGTCGGCGAGCTCGTCGCCCCGGAGTTCATGCTCTCCGAGGACCCCTCGCTCGCCCTGGTGCGCGAGCACTTCGGCCGCCGCGGCGCGCAGGATGCCGTCGATGCGGCCCTGCGCCTCGACACCACGGTGATGCTCGTCGACGACCCGGTGAAGCGCGTCGACAACATGACGATGGCCTGGGGCCTCGAGGCGCGCGTGCCGTTCCTGGACCACGACTTCGTCGAGACCATGGGCGCCTGCCCGCCCGAGCTCAAGATGGCCGACGGCGGCAAGGGCGTGCTCAAGGCGGCCTCGCGCGGCCTGCTCCCCGACGAGATCATCGACCGGAAGAAGGGCTACTTCCCGGTCCCGGCGATCCGGCAGCTCTCCGGGCCGGTGCTCGAGCGGGTGACGGCCGCGCTGACCGATCCGGCGGCCAAGCGGCGGGGCCTGTTCCGGGAGGATGCGGTGTCGACGATGCTCGACGACCCCAACTCCGGGCGGACCAACCTCGGCGCCAACGCACTGTGGCAGGTCGCACTCCTGGAGATGTGGCTGCAGGCCCACGAGATCAGCTGACGTAGGTTCCCGGCTGCGGACGTAGGTGACGGAGATCGGGGAGCCGGTGGACGAGTGGATCAGTGCGACCCGCTGCTGGTCACCCAGCCCGTCCCCCGACGGCACGATCATCGCCTTCGTCTGGGACGGCGACGGGCACCCCGAGGTGCGCCTGCACCGGCGCGCGACCGGTGAGGAGTGGTCGCTCGACACCGGTCCCGACCTCGTCTCCGTCGTGCGCTGGTCCCCCGACGGGGCCTGGCTCGCCGTGGAGGCCGCGGCCGAGGGCGGCGAGCGCTCCACGGTGCTCGTCGTGCGGCCCGACGGGAGCGACCTGCGCCCGATCCGCGGCGTCGGCGACGGCGACCGGGGGGCGGTCTCGCTCGACCGGTGGGCGCACACCGGCTCGGTCGTGGCGATCACCGAGTCCGACAGCGAGACGACGACGGCGTGGCTGGTCGACGTCGGTTCGCAGCAGCGCCAGCGGCTCGGCTCCGGGCACGCGCTGCAGATCCTCGACGTGTCCCCGGACCGGCGCCGGGTGCTGCTGCGCCGCGGACGGCGGGGCTCGCGCCACGTCGGGATCGTCGACCTCGACGGCACCGAGGGCTGGCACGAGATCGACTCCGGGCGCGGCCCCGGTGGCCCGCCCGGCGCCGTGGAGCACCCGGTCGCGATCACCCGCGACTCGTCGGTCGTCGCCGGCCGCTTCGTCGAGGGCGGGACCCGCATGCTCGTCCTCACCGACGGCGGGCGGGAGCGGGCGGCGCTGGTCGCCGTCGACGTCGCCACCGACGCCCGCCCGATGTACCCCGAGGTGCTCGCCGAGCGCGAGGACGCCGAGCTCGAGCGGTTCGCGCTGACCGAGGACGGCGGGCTCGCCGCGCTGGTCTGGAACGTCGCCGGCCGCAGCGAGGTCGACCTGCTCGACCTCGCCACCGGCAAGCCTGCCACCTACACCCCGCCCGGCGCCGTCGTGACCTCCGCGGTGTTCAGCCACGACGGGGACTCGCTGGTCATGGGTGTCCAGTCCCCGGCCGTGCCCGCCGCGGTGTGGTGCCACGAGCTGTCGTCGCAGACCACGGCGCTGATCTGCCCGCAGGCGGACCCGACGTGGACGCCTGCCTCGCTGGTGCACCCGACGCTGGAGACGGTGACGACGCCGGACGGCCTCTCCCTGCCCGGGTGGCTCTACCGCCCGCTGGGCGCCGTCGGTCCACTGCCGACCGTGATCTACCTGCACGGCGGCCCCGAGGCCCAGGAACGGCCGGTGTTCACCCCGCTCTACCAGACCCTGCTCGCCGCGGGGGTCGCCGTGTACGCGGCCAACGTCCGGGGGTCGTCGGGGTTCGGGCGCTCGTTCGTCAACGCCGACAACGGCGCCGGTCGCTTCGCCGCGATCCGGGACGTGGCGACCTGCGCGGAGCACCTCGTGGAGACCGGGGTCGCCGACGCCGGGCGGCTCGGCGTCATGGGCCGCTCCTACGGCGGCTACCTGACCCTCGCGGCGCTGGTGAACCACCCGGAGCTCTTCGCGGTCGGCGTCGACGTCTGCGGCATGGCCGACTTCGAGACGTTCTTCGCGCGCACCGAGCCGTGGATCGCCGACGCCGCGGTCGGCGAGTACGGCCACCCCATCCACGACCGGAATCTGCTCCGCGAGCTCTCCCCGGTCCACCGCATGGACCGGCTGCGCGCGCCGCTGCTGGTGGTGCACGGCCGCTACGACACCAACGTCCCGGTCCACGAGGCCGAGCTCGCCGTGCACGGGGCGAAGTCCGCGGGCGTCGAGGTCCGCTACCTGCTCTTCGACGACGAGGGCCACGAGATCCAGCGCCTCGAGAACCGCCGCACCTTCATCCACGCGGTCACCGAGTGGATCACGACGCACCTCGGGCTCCAGCTCTCCGCGCGAGGGGAGCCCTCGGTCGGCTAGAGCGGCCGGATCCTCCCCTCGCGACCCGTGACCGACGCCGAGCCCAGACCGAAGTCGGCGGCCTCGAGCGCGGGCGACCCGGCGCGCCCGGAGGCCGGCCGAGCACCCCACGGCAGCGGTGTCGCTGCGCTGCGGGGCCCGGTCGCGATCGGCCCGCTCGTCGGCCCCGTCACGGCGCGGCCGACCCGGAGTCCCGCCGCGACGACGGGAGCCGCGGGCACGGGCGCGATGCCGGCGATCAGCGTCGCATCGACGACGGTCGCGTCGATGACGGTCACGGCGCCCCCGTCCCGCGGCACGGGCACCGACGGCGG
>JAVXWR010000039.1:0-7280 GCA_032230725.1 Actinomycetota bacterium | reverse complement strand
GCCCGAGGTTGCCCTCCTGGATGAGGTCGAGCAGCGGCATCCCGCGGCCGGTGTAGCGCTTGGCCAGCGAGACGACGAGCCGGAGGTTGGCCTCGAGCAGGTGCGCGCGGGCGCGGCGACCGTCACGGGCGACGGCCCGGAGGTCCCGGGCGCGGCCGGCGTCGAGCGTGTCGTCCTCGAGCAGGTGGGCCGCGTAGACCCCGGCCTCGATGCGCTTCGCGAGCTCGACCTCGTCGGCGGCCGTCAGCAGGGCGGTCTTTCCGATACCGTTGAGGTAGACACGGACGAGGTCGGCAGCCGGGCTCTGGGCGTCGAGATCGCTCTGGGCCTCCGCCTCGGTCTGGAGCGCGGTAGTCTCGGGGGCGACGTCGGGGTTCGACTCGGGCAGGACAGCCTCGGCGTCGCGAGACTCCTGCGGGGCGAGTGTCGCCGTCATGGAATCCTCCCTGAGCGGCACTTGGTCTGGTGCGTGCCGCGTCATGTGCTCGAACGCGCAACGGAGCGCGATCGTTCCCGCCCGCCGCACACCGACCGGTTAACCGCTTGTGACGGTGCCGACGCGTGTTCCGGGCCATGGATGGGCAACGACTTGCGCGCAACCCTTCGGGGGCCTCAGACCTCGACGAGCACCGTGAACGGGCCGTCGTTGACCGACTCGACCGCCATCTCCGCGCCGAACACCCCGGTCGCCACCGCGGCGCCGCGCCCGCGCAGGTCCCCGACGACGGCGGCGACGAGTCGTTCGGCCTCCGCACCCGGCGCGGCGGCCGACCACGAGGGGCGCCGGCCCCTGCGGGTGTCGCCGTACAGCGTGAACTGGCTGACGACGAGCAGGCCCGCGCCGGTCTCGGCGCACGACCGCTCCTCCCGCAGTACCCGCAGCTCATGCAGCTTGCGGGCCATCGTCGGCACCGGGTCGTCCACCGTGCCCACCCGGGCCGGGTCGTCCCCATGGACCCCGAGCAGCACCAGCAGGCCCGGGCCGTCCAGCGCTCCCACGGTCTCGCCGGCCACGACGACGGCCGCTCGAGCGACCCGCGAGACGACCGCTCTCACCGCGGCACCACCATCCCGTGCAGGAAGAGCTCCCGGACGACGGGCAGCGCGGCGGCGGTGAGCTCCTCGGGGTCGCGCCCGTGGGCGAGGGCGAGCAGCTCGCACAGGTCGCGCAGCGGCAGGTGTCCCCGACACCCCGCGAGCAGGGCCTCCCCGAGCTCGTCGAGGTCGTGGCGCCACTGCGGACCGTCCAGGCGCACCAGCGTCCCGCCGATGCGCCGCCAGCCCCCGCCGTCCTCGTCCCCGTCCGCGACGTCCTCCGGCGCCACCGGGGCGTACCCGCGCTCCAGAGCCGTCGTCGGGGGCACGACGAGGGCCTCGTCGAGCAGGTCGTGCTCCCGCAGCCACGCCACCCGGTCCAGCCAGGCCTCGACCTCCGGGCCCAGCGGGTCGCCGTGGGCCTGGCGCATGTCCTCGCACACGACGGTGCCCGCGGTCCCCGGCGCGGTGCGCCGCAGCGTCACGAACCCGAAGCCGACCGCGACGACGTCCTGCTCGGCGAAGAAGTCGAGCCACCGCCCCGAGCGTGCGCGACCCGCGGGGGAGGCGGGGTCGACCCCGGCGTCGCGCAGCCAGGTCCCGACGTGCAGCGCCGGGTCGGCGACGTCGCGCTGCACCACCCACGCGTCCAGCCCGCCCGGCTCGGCCGCCTCGGCGGCCGCGGCGAGCCAGCGCCGGGGGCGGGCGTCCCACCCGTCGTGCGGATCGCCCGCCGCCCGCGCGGCCTCGACGTCCGGGCGGGTCACGAGCCAGGAGGCGAGCAGCTGCCCGACCCCGTCCTCGGCGAGGAGACCGGGCAGGCTCGAGACCAGCAGGGCGCTCGCGCCGTCTCCGCCCAGGCCCGCGTCGCGGTAGACGTGCTCGATCTCGGGCGGGCCGGGGACGAACGGCGGGTTGGAGACGATCTGGTCGAAGCGACGGCCCGCGACCGGCTCCCACCACGAGCCGGCGAGCACCTCCGCGTCGATCCCGGAGAGCGCGAACGTCGCGCGGGCGAGGGTCAGCGCGCGGGCCGAGACGTCGGTGGCGGTCAACGCGGCCGCGTGGCCGGAGGCGTGCAGCGTCTGCACCCCGCAGCCGGCCCCGAGGTCGAGGAGGGTCGCGACGGGCCGGCGCACCGTGGCCCGCGCCAGCGACAGCGACGCCGCGCCGGTGCCGAGCACGTGCTCGCGCGCCCGTTCCGCCCCGGCCGCGTCGTCGGGTTCGTGCGCGCCCTCGGGGTCGCCGGGGTCGTCGGGCCGGAGCTCGAGGTCGGAGACCACCCACCAGGACCCGTGGTCGTCGGCGTGCGGGCGCAGGTCGAGCGCCGCGGCGACCGTGCTGTCGCGACGGGACAGCAGCCCGGCGTCGACGGCCTCGTCGAGCCCGACGGGGGCGAGCGCGACGGCGACGTCGGCGGCGGGCCGGGCCTCACCGAGCAGGAACAGCCGCACGAGCGTCGCGAGCGGGGAGCGCTCGCCGACCGCCCGGGCGGCAGGCTCCGGTTCCCCCCGGTCCAGCGCGGCGCCCGCGTCCGCCCCGAGCGCCGCCGCGACGCCCTCGACGGTGAAGCCCGCCGCACGGAAGGGCGCGGCGAGACGCGCGGCGAGCCGGGGCAGGGCGGCGTCGAGGGGCGGTTCGATCACGGCGGACAGTGTCGGCCACCGTGATCGGGGTCGGCCACCGTCAACCCGGGTCGGCCACCGTCAAGCTGGGTCGGCCACCGTCGTCGGGGTCGGCCGGGGCGCTCGTGATCGGTTCACCGAACCGTCCGGACCCGTGTGACGTGTAGCACAGGGCTCCGATGGGGAACCAGCCCGTCCGACGAGAGGGGACCGCGCCACGCGCACCGTGGCAAGGTTGCCCGATCGAGGTCGGCGAGTGACGCTGTGCACACCGGGTGCGGCGCAGCGTCGGGGCCGGCCAGCCAATCAGTAGTCGAACGATCCGGAGGGCCAGCGGATGTCGGAGCAGGGCACAACGACGGCGAGTCAGGGAAACCAGTACCCGCCGGATTCCGAGCTGGCGAAGACCGCCAACGCCCGCCCCGAGATGAAGGAGCAGGGTCTCGAGGAGTTCTGGGACGAGCAGGCCAAGCAGCGCATCGACTGGTTCACCCCGTACGACACCGTGCTGGAGTGGAACCTGCCGTACGCGAAGTGGTTCGTGGGCGGCAAGCTCAACGCCTGCTACAACTGCGTCGACCGGCACGTCGAGGGCGGCCAGGGTGACAAGGTCGCGCTGCACGTCGTCCCCGACGACGGACCGGACTCCTCGGAAGCGCGCGACATCACCTTCGCGCAGCTGCAGGAACAGGTCGTCAAGTTCGCCAACGGCCTCAAGAAGCTCGGCGTCTCCAAGGGCGTCCCGGTCGGGATCTACATGCAGATGATCCCCGAGGCCGTCGTGGCGATGCTGGCGTGCGCGCGTCTCGGCGCCCCGCACACGGTCGTCTTCGGCGGGTTCAGCGGCAAGGCCGTGGCCGAGCGCTGCAACGACCTCGAGTGCAAGGTCCTCATCACCCAGGACCAGGCGATGCGCGGCGGCAAGGCCGGCGACCAGAAGATCAACGCCGACCAGGGCCTCGACGCCAACCCGACCACCGTCGAGAAGGTCGTCGTGATCAAGCGCTCCGGCGCGGACATCCCGATGAGCGACCGCGACATCTACCTCGACGACCTGGTCGCCGACGAGTCCGGGGACGCCGAGAGCTGCCCGTGCGAGCCGATGGAGTCCGAGGACCTGCTGTTCCTCCTCTACACCTCGGGCTCGACGGGCAAACCCAAGGGCGTCGTGCACACCACCGGCGGCTACCTCGTCGGCGTCACCACCACCACCAACCTCGTCTTCGACGTCAAGGACGACTCGGTCTACTGGTGCGCCGCCGACATCGGCTGGATCACCGGGCACAGCTACATCACCTACGGACCGCTGTCCAACGGCCTCACGTCGGTGCTCTACGAGGGCGTCCCCGGTTACCCGGACAAGGACGTCTGGTGGAGCATCGTCGAGAAGTACGGCGTGTCGATCCTGTACACGTCGCCGACGGCGATCCGCTCGCACATGAAGTGGGGCGAGCAGCACGCGCAGGGCCACGACCTCTCCTCGATCAAGATCCTCGGCAGCGTCGGCGAGCCGATCAACCCCGAGGTCTGGGAGTGGTACCGGAAATACGTCGGCGGCGGCAAGGCACCGATCATGGACACCTGGTGGCAGACCGAGACCGGGCACATCCTCATCACCCCGCTGCCCGGCATCACCACCCTCAAGCCGGGCATGGCCCAGCAGCCGTTCCCCGGGGTGCTCCCCGAGATCCGTGACGACGAGGGCAACCAGCTCGGCACCGAGCAGACCGGCAACCTGGTCCTCACCGCGCCGTGGCCCGGCATGATGCGCACGCTGTACAACGACGACCAGCGCTTCAAGGACACCTACTGGTCGAAGTACTCCGACGCCTACTTCGCCGGTGACGGCGCCAAGTACGACGCCGACGGCGACATCATGCTGATGGGCCGCATCGACGACGTCGTCAACGTCTCCGGCCACCGCCTCTCGACCTTCGAGGTGGAGAGCGCGCTGGTGGAGCACGACGACGTGGCCGAGGCCGCCGTCGCGGCGCGCAAGGACCCCGACACCGGGCAGGCGATCGTCGCCTTCGTGTCGCTCAAGGGCGACATGCAGGGCACCGAGGAGCTGGAGCAGGCCCTGCGCGAGCAGGTCGCGCAGTCGATCGGGAAGCTGGCCCGGCCGGCGTCGGTGATCTTCGCGACGGACCTGCCCAAGACGCGGTCCGGCAAGATCATGCGCCGTCTGCTCAAGAACCTCGCCGAGGGCGAGGAGCTGGGCGACACCTCCACGCTCGTCGACCCGTCCGTGGTGGACGAGATGCAGAAGCAGATGCAGCAGAAGTAGTCGGTAGTCGCGGCACGATGACGGCCGAGGGTGGTGCGCAGAGCATCGCCCTCGGCCGTCGTCGTCGTGGGCTCAGCCGTTCTTCGTCCCGTCGGAGACACGGTCCTCCGGGGCAGGCGGGGTCTCGCCGCGCAGGATCCCCAGCTCGTCGGTCACCCGGCCCATGATCCGGTCGGTGGCCTCCTGGAGGGCCTTGCGCTGTCCCTGCTTGCCGACCAGGTCCGAGAGGTCGACCGGCTCGCCGGCCAGCACCCGCAGCGTGGCGCGGGGGACCAGGGTGCCCACCTTCGCCCTCGGCGGGAGCAGGTGGTGCGCCCCCCACTGCCCCACCGGGATCACCGGAGCCCCCGTCGCGAGCGCCATCCGCGCGATGCCCGTGTGGGCCTTCTGCGGCCAGCCGTCGGACTCGTACGGGAACCCGCCCTCCGGGTAGACGACGACGAGCTCCCCGCGCTTCACGGACTCGACCGCGGCCCGGTACGCCTCGATGCCCGAGGCCCGGCGATCCACCGGGATGTGTCGCCCGCCCCGCAGCGGCGCGCCGATCACGCGCATGCCCCACAGCTCCTTCATCGCCAGGAACCGCGGGACCCGCCCCTGGGCCATGCAGTAGGCCACGAGCACGATCGGGTCGACGTGCGAGAGGTGGTTCACCGCCAGCAGGGCGCCCCCGGAGGCCGGGACCTGCCGCCCGCCGCGGAAGTCCCAGCGCGCCACGGCCATGAGCACCGGCCACAGCACCTCGATCGCGAACCCGTAGCCGAAGCCCCGGTCGAGGCGGGGGAGGAGCAGCCAGATCAGCAGCTTGCGCCACAGTCGCATCGCCCGGCCGGGTGGGCGGGCGTCGTGGCCCTGGGCGATCCGGCGCACCCGCGGGTGGGGGCGCAGCGGCGGGTGCTCCGGTGCGGTCACCTCGACGGTCGCCGGCTCCGGGTCGGGCGGCGGCGCCGCGAGCGGCGAGGGGCCGGCGTCGGGCCGGTCGGTCGTGGGGGCGCCGGTCGTGGGGGCGCCGGCCGTCGGGGCGCCGGCCGGGGTCTCGACGGGGGACGAGGCGGCGGGCGTCGCGTCGTCGGGCTGCGAGCTCATGCCCCGGATCATGTCCTGTCGTTCGCTCCGCGCGCACGAGTAGTTCCCCGGAGCGGGCCGCGCATGATCACCGGGACGTCGCGGTTCCGAAGCCGACGCACCCGGAACCGGGAGGTCCCGGTGATCATGAGGGACACGGTCGGGGCCCGGACGCGCCCCGAACCGGCGGGGCGCCGGCCACGATCGTCGGGTGAGCGCGGTGCGGACCGCGACGACGCAGGACCGGACGTCAGCGCAGAGGGCCGTCGCTGATGGGTCCGTGAGAGGACGACGGATGGGTCAGGCAGCAGCACGGGTGGCGCGGGCGATCGGGGCGTTCGTGGAGACGCAGCGCAGCGGAGCTCGACCGGGTGAGGTGGAGACGCAGCGCAGCGGACCCGGCGAGGAGGACGGCCGGCTCCCGGTCCGCATCCGCGCCTGGGACGGCAGCGAGGCGGGCGCGCCCGCCGACTCCGGTGCACCCGTCGTCGTGCTCAACCACCGCCGGGCCCTGCGACGGCTGTTGTGGCAGCCGGGCGAGATGGGACTCGCGCACGCCTACGTCTCCGGGGACCTCGACGTCGACGGTGACCTCGGTGCGGGTCTGGCCGCGATGTGGGGCCTCTTCCGCGACGGGGCCGTCACGACCCGCCGGCCGCGGCTCGGCGAGCTGCCCGGCCTCGTCGGGACGGCCGTCCGGCTCGGTCTGCTGGGCCCGAAGCCGTCACCGCCGCCCGAGGCGATCACGCTCCCGCGCTTCGCGCGCCTGCACTCCAAGCGGCGCGACCGCGCCGTCATCGCGCACCACTACGACGCGGGCAACGACTTCTACGAGCTGATCCTCGACGAGAACATGGCGTACTCGTCGGGCTACTGGACCGACCTCGCCGCACCCCCGACCGACGCGAACCTCGTGGCCGCCCAGGACGCCAAGCTCGACATGATCTGCCGCAAGCTCGGGCTCGGACCGGGCTCGACGCTGCTCGACGTCGGGTGCGGCTGGGGCTCGCTGCCGATCCACGCCGCGAAGCACTTCGGCGCGCACGTCCGCGGGGTCACGATCGCCACGGAGCAGCGCGACCACATCAACCAGCGCGTCCGCGCCGAGGGCCTGGCCGACAAGGTGCAGGTCGACCTCGTCGACTACCGCGACATCCCCACCCACATCGAGGAGTACGGCTCCTTCGACGCGGTGTCGAGCATCGAGATGGGCGAGCACGTCGGCGACGGCAACTACCCGACGTTCGCCGCCGTGCTCTTCGGTGCCC
>JAVXWR010000025.1:0-2545 GCA_032230725.1 Actinomycetota bacterium | reverse complement strand
ATCATCGAGAAGCTCGGCGGCGGGGACGAGCTGCTCGACATCGCGATGAAGCTCGAGGACTACGCGCTCCACGACGAGTACTTCGTCGAGCGCAAGCACTACCCGCCCGACGACGTCTACACCGGCCTGATCAATCAGGCGATGGGCGTCCCCACCGAGATGTTCACGGTCCTGTTCGCCATCGGGCGCCTGCCCGGTTGGATCGCGCACTGGCGCGAGATGATGGACGACCCGGAGAACCGCATCGGCCGCCCGCGCCAGGTTTACACCGGTCCCACCGAGCGAAACTTCGTCCCCGTCGACGACCGCTGAGCTTGGTCCGCAGCAGGTGCATTTTGTGTCGCATAGTTGATCGTGCTGGGGCAGTCTCTGCGCCCATGGCGTGGGCGGGCTCCCGATCCGCCCGGCGTTTCGACCTCGGTCTCCGATCCGCGTCCACTTCGGGTTCCGCGTTGTGGCCGTGGGGCCGAGTGGTCAGCCGGTGGGGGGACGGACCGTGCAGGGCGTGACGGAAAACGGAACAAGTCGTCGAGGCCGGGCTCCCAGGGCCAGTCCCGCGGAGAGCGCAGCAGGCGCCCGGCCGAGCGGGCCAGCAGGGCCGGGTGTGGATCAACCTCGAGCGCAGGGTGCCGGTGCGGTCTTGGCGGCTCTTCGTATTGAAGCTGGGAAGGCACGCCAGCGACACACGCGCTGTCAAGGTGCGTTGAACACGGGCCTGGGGCCCTCACGATCCGTGATCACTGCGATTGGTCACGAGGATCGAGGAGGGTCCCAGTGAATGGGGAGGCTACCGGCCTCGGTGCCGGCCGAAGTGTTCGTCCCGGACGGGTTCGAGGTGCTCGGTGCGGCCGACGCCGGTGGCGAGCTGGAGATCATGATCGAGACCTTGGCGCTGGCCAACTCGAACGGGGTGAACCGCATCGTGTGCCAGACGACGGTCGGGTTGTCGGCCCGCTGGCGTGCGAGGTTGTCGGCCTCGATTCGCATGGGGGCGAGGTGGGGAGCGCGGCGCATCACGCTCGATGGCCCCCGGTTGCGGTGAGAATTTAGCCGATACGGCGGCTCGACGACCACGACGGCCCGGCCGACCGGACCCGTACCTTCCCCTCGGACAGGCTCATCGAGGGCGTCGAGCCCGGCACCACCGGTCACCTCAGATGGTTCAGGGCGTGCAGGGCGCGATCGGTGATGTCCTCGACTGTGCCGGTGGCGTCGACGGAGACCAGCAGGTCGCGGTAGTACTCGAGCAGCGGGCTGGTCTCCGACCGGTAGGTCTGCTGGCGGTGGCGGATGACGTCCTCGGTGTCGTCGGAGCGCCCCCGCTCGCTGAGGCGTTGGATCAGCTCCTCGTCGTCGACCTCGAAGAGCACGACGGCGTCGAGGCGCTGGTCGAGCTCCGAGAGCATCGACTCGAGTTCGCGCGCTTGGTCGGTGTTGCGGGGGAAACCGTCGAGCAGGAAACCCTGCGCCGCGTCCCTGTCGGACAAGCGATCCTTGACCATCGCTACGGTGATCTCGTCGGGCACCAGGTCCCCGGCATCCATGTATCGCTGGGCCTGCCCGCCGAGCTCGGTCTGGCGCTCGACATGGTCGCGGAACAGGTCCCCGGTGGAGACATGGGGCGCGCCCAGGGCCTGCGCGAGGCGGGTGGCTTGGGTTCCTTTGCCCGCCCCCGGCGGGCCGACCAGCACGATCCTCATCCTGCGAACTCCTTACCGTCGGTACGCGCCTGTCCGCGGCACGGTAGCCGGGATGGGACGCGACGTCTCTTCGTCGTCGGGTTCGTTGCTGGACCCGGCTCCTTTGGGTGTGGGTCGGGGGTCAGGTGGTGTAGCTGGCGTCGCGGGCGCGTTGGTAGGAGTTCCGGATTTCGGTTTCCGCGTTGCCGCGCCCTACCCATTCGTGGCCTTCGACGTGTTTGCCGGGCTCGAGGGCCTTGTACACCTCGAAGAAATGCTGAATTTCGAGGCGGTGGAACTCGTCGAGGTGGTGGATGTCGCGGAGGTGCTCGAGTCGGGGATCGGCGCTCGGCACGGACAGCACCTTCGCGTCGTCACCGGCCTCATCGGTCATGTTGAACATTCCGATCGCCCGGCAACGGATCAGGCAGCCGGGGAAGGTGGGCTGTTGGACGAGTACGAGCGCATCGAGGGGGTCGCCGTCGCCCCCCAGGGTGTGCTCGATGTAGCCGTAGTCGGCCGGGTACTGGGTCGCGGTGAACAAGGTCCGGTCCAGGCGCAGACGCCCCGACTCGTGGTCCATCTCATATTTGTTGCGGCTGCCGCTGGGCACCTCGACCAGGACATCGAATTCCATCGGGCTCCTCTCCTCTCCCCTCGCGCAAGACGCCGCCGGTGGCACCCGCCCTGAGACCGGTGCCATCCGCCGATTGGGCTAACTACGGGCTAGCTCGGGCGGGTGGCGGCGCTATCCCTGGTTGATCTTCTCTTGGAGGTCGTCGACCACGTCGGGGTCGGCCAACGTGGAGGTGTCGCCGACGTCGTCGCCTTCGGCGAGGTTGCGTAGCACCCGGCGCATAATTTTT
>JAVXWR010000845.1:0-2843 GCA_032230725.1 Actinomycetota bacterium | reverse complement strand
CCCGGGTCGGTGATCAGGAGGATGCGCTTCGCCCCGTACTGGGAGAGGTCGAACCCGATCTCGTCCGCCGCGCCCGCCCCGAACTTCAGCGGCGGCGCGCCCCAGGTGAAGACGCTCTCCTCGGTGGGCACTTCTGGTCCGGCGCTCATCGCGATCCGGCTCCCTTCTCGGCGGCGGCTGCGGACCGCGGACCACTCACGTGTAGTACGCGCCCTGCGAGGCCAGCTTGAGCTGCTTGATCTGCTCGGCGTCGTGGCCGAAGACGACGGTGGCGTCGGTCCGCTCGGCGATACCGCGGATCTTCTCGACCGACGAGTAGAACTCGCCCATGTCGTTGACGATGGCGGCGGGCGTGGTCGGCGGGCCGTAGCTCTCGCCCATGTACACGGCGTCGGTGGTGAAGATCATCGTCCGGGTGTCGGGCAGGTCGACCTGCATCGACATGGTGCCCGGGGTGTGGCCGGGGGTGTCGAGCAGCGTCACGCCGGGGAGGAACTCGGTGTCGCCGGAGACCGTCTCCCAGTTCAGGTCCTGGTAGTCGGTCTTGAGGTGCGCGCCGGTGAAGAGGCCGTCGAAGCCGAAGGCGAACTCCTTCTCCTTCTCGCTGCAGATCAGCTTGGCCGACGAGTCCTTGAACAGGTCGGCGTTGCCGCAGTGGTCGAAGTGGAGATGGCTGAGCACGACGTAGTCGATCTGGTTGACGCCGACGCCGAGCTGCTTGAGGCGCGAGTCGAGGTACTCGTCCTCGCTGACCTTCTCGTAGGGGAAGAAGTCCTGCAGACCCGTCGGACCCCAGCGCTCCTCCCAGTCACGGGGGCAGCTGGTGTCCCAGAGGATGGTGCCGTCGGGCGTCTCGACGAGGACGCAGTGCGTGGGCACGGTCGCCCACTCGGTCGGCTGGTCACGCTGCTGGCGGGGGCGGATGGACCGCCCCGGCTTCAGGAGCAGCCACGTCAGGTCCGCGGTCATCGCGCCGCAGTCCAGAACGCTGACCTTGATGTCTCCGCTCGCCACGACAGGCCTCCTCGCCGTCCACAGCGCCCCGCCGACACGGAGCATGGCGACCGTTGCATGTGACCCACACCATGGTCAACTGATCGAGTCCTGCGCTGCGGCGTGCAGCCCAGCGAAGGCCTCCCCGAGGGTCGCCGGGGTGTAGTGGGCGTTGAGTCCGCTCGGGTTGGGCAGCACCCAGACCCGGGTGTCGCCGACCCGTCGGTCCTGGGGCCCGACGACGGCCGCGCGGTCGGCGAAGGCCACGCGGTAGGCGGTGATGCCGACGACGGCGAGCCACCGCGGCCGGTAGGTGCGGACCAGCGCGCGCAGCCGGTCGCCGCCCGCGACGAGCTCGGCGTCGGAGAGCTCGTCGGCGCGGGCGGTGGCGCGGGGCGCGACGTTGGTGATGCCCAGCCCGAGGCCCGGGAGCAGGTGCTGCTCGGCGGGGGCGAGGACCCGCGGGGTGAAGCCGCCGGCGTGCAGTGCGGGCCAGAACCGGTTGCCGGGTCGGGCGAAGTGGTGGCCGGTGTACGCGGAGACCAGGCCCGGGTTGATGCCGCTGAAGAGCACCCGCAGGGGCGGGTCGTCGGGGGCAGGCAGGACGTCGGGGAGGAGCCTGTCACGGGCGGCCTCAAGGTCGGCGCGGGTGGGGCGCGCCGGGGTCCTGCTTCGGCCGCTCGCCACCTGGCGCAGTCAATCACGACGGCCGGCGCGTCCGAGCAGTCGAGCTCGTCGCGGTGCGGGGGGCACGTGGTGCATGTGAGCCGGACCGGCGGAATGCGTGGCGTGCTCCTCGTGGGCAGAAGGTCGGGCGTTGCCGGCGTGAGGGGCACGTCGCGCACGTGAGCCGGGCCTGCGAATGGCTGGTGTGCTCCTCGTGGGTGGGCCGCGCGGCTGTTGCTCCGGACGGAGCAGCGACGCGTCCCCGGTGGCACCGGAGCCCCGGTCGTCCCCAGGGGCCGGCGACCGACGGGTCCGGAGGTGGGCCCGCAACCATCCACCGAACATGACCGACGGACTCACCCACCCCACGGACGCGGTGCTCGGCGCCGCCGAGGAGATCGAGGAGGCGATCAGCGACGCGGGGACCGCGGCCCGCGCGATGGTCGACGCCCTCGAGGCGCTGGCGGCCGCCGTGCCGGGGACCCTGGCCGCCCGGCAGGCCACCGCACTGGCCGCGGACTGGGCCGCCGACGCTGCCGCATGGGCCGCTGCCGCGCAGGCACTCGGCCACGCCCTCGAGGACGGGGTCGACGACCAGGAGCGTGTGGAGGAGGCACTGGCGGCCTCGTTCGGCCGGTGACGACGCTGCTCGCCGGTGTCGCTCGTGACCTCGCCGTCACGCTCGCGGGGTGGGAGCGGGCGGTGTTCGCCGTCGCTCTGCCCGACGGCTGGTCGGGCGCGGCCGCCGATGCGGCCCGCGCCGCCCGGGACCGGCTGGTCGACCGTGGTGGCGGCCTGCTCGACCGGGCTCGGCGCCTGTCCGCGGTGCTGACCGACCTGGCGGTCACGGCAGCCGTCCCGCTCGACCCCGCCGCGGACGCCCGGCTGACCGCGGCGCTCCTCGCGGCGGCCCGGCCGGGCCCGAGCGCAGCGGGGGCGCCCCTCGACGGACCGGCGCCGTCGGCCGTCGCGCACTGGTGGGCCGGTCTCGGCGCCGCGGAGCGGGCCCGGTTGACCGAGGAGCGTCCCGAGCTCGACGGCGGGCTCGACGGCGTCCCGGCGGCCGACCGGGACCGGGCGAACCGGCGGCGCCTGGCGGCGGCCCGGCACGACGCCGGGGTCGAGGAGGCGGCGCTGGCCGCCGCACGGGACGGGGTCGGCGGGTTCGGCGACCTGCAGGACCT
>JAVXWR010000833.1:0-4470 GCA_032230725.1 Actinomycetota bacterium | reverse complement strand
GACCTCCTCCGAATGGCCGAAGCCGTACTGCGCCGCCGTGTCGATCCAGTTGACGCCCAGCTCGAGCGCGCGGTGGATGGCGGCGACCGACTCCTCGTCCTCCTGCGCGCCCCAGCCGAACTCCCAGCCCCCACCGCCGATCGCCCAGGCCCCGAACCCGACCCGAGTGATCTGCAGTCCGGTCGTGCCCAGCGGCACCGTCCTTAGTCCCGTCATCTCTGTCGTCATCACTGGCTCCTCGCCGTTCCGTCCGCTCAACACCCACAAGTTAGCAAACTGTACGGCTAGTTTCGTAATGTGCTCCGTCACAGGTCCGGGCTCGAGCGCTGGCTAGATGTACTCGGCCACGAGGTTGGTGACGGTGGCGCACGGCGTGGCTGCTTGAACGGGGAAGGCCCCTCGGGCGGGGTGGGTGGTGTCTGACGCCATCCACATCGCCACGAGAGGCCTTCCGTCGTGCACGCTAACGCTCGCCTGAACTATCACGGCCGGGTCCTGCTGGTCACCCGCGTCCGGGTCGATGGACGACCCATCGCTCACGTCGCCCGCGAACTCGGGCTCTCCCGCCAGTGCGGGTCTCGCTGGGTCCAGCGCTACGACCGCGAGGGCTGGGCCGGGTTGCTCGAGCGCTCCAGCCGCCCGCATCACCAACCCCGCCGCACCTCAGACGAGGTCGAGGAGAAGGTGCTGGCGGCCCGTCTCGACGACCCCGCCGGCCCCGACCTGCTGGCCGCCCGCACCGGGGTCGCGGCCCGCACCATCACCCGCATCCTTCAGCGCCACGATGTGCCTCGCCTGGCTGACTGCGACCCGGTCACCGGCACCCCGATCCGCGCCACCCAACGCGGCGGGCGCCGCTACGAACACCCCGAACCCGGCGACATGGTCCACCTCGACGTCAAGAAACTCGGGCGCGTCCCCGAGGGCGGCGGCTGGCGCGTCCACGGCCGCGCCGCGGTCTCCAAGCACCACACCCGCATCGGGTTCGACTACATCCCCGCGATGGTCGACGACCACTCCCGGCTGGCCTACGCCGAAGTCCTGCCCGACGAGAAAGGCGCCACCTGCGCGGGGTTCCTGACCCGCGCCGCCGCCGCGTTCGCCGCCGCCGGCATCCCACGCATCGACCGGGTCCTGACCGACAACGCCCGCAACTACCGCGGCTGCCACGTGTTCGCCCAGGCCGTCGCCGAGCTCGGCGCCCGCCAGAAGTTCATCCGCCCGCACTGCCCCTGGACCAACGGCAAGGTCGAACGCTTCAACCGCACCCTGGCCCACGAGTGGGCCTACCGCCGGCCCTACACCAGCAACCAGCAACGAACCCTGGCCTTCACCGACTGGCTCGACTACTACAACAACCGACGCCCCCACACCGCCTGCGCCGGCCAACCACCCACCAGCCGCCTGTCACCAACGTGACGGCCGAGTACAACTAGGGCGTGTCTCCTAAGTCTGTGCGCTGGGCCGGTCCACGATGCTGGGATGGGTCGTGGACCGCTGCTCTCGGATGAGATGTGGGCTCGGCTGGAGCCGTTGTTGCCGGCCAAGCACGGCAAGGGGCGCCCGTTCCGGGATCACCGGCAGGTGATCGAGGGGATCGTGTTCCGCTACCGGGCCGGGATCCCGTGGAGGGACCTGCCGCGGGAGTACGGGCCCTGGCAGACGGTCTGGAAGCGGCATCGCCGGTTCTCCCTCGACGGCACCTGGGATGAGGTGCTGGCGATCCTGCAGGCCGAGGCCGACGCCGCCGGGGAGATCGACTGGCGGATCTCGGTGGACTCGACCAGCAGCCGGGTCCATCAGCACGGTGCGACCGCCCTGAGGTCCTCCGAGGAGCCCATGAGCTACACAGGGGGCCGCAGCGAATTACAAGAAACGGCGCCGCCAGCGGGGACGTTGGCGACGTCTGGGCCCGTTCCGGGCTGATCAGCAGCGCGGCGACGAGCCCGAGGACCGGGCGATCGGACGTTCCCGTGGCGGGCTGACCACCAAGACCCACACCTTGACCGACGGTGCGTGCCGGCCGCTGGTGATCGCCGTGACCCCCGGCCAAGCCGGGGACTCCACACAGCTGACCTCGCTGCTCGCCGAGCTGCACGTGGACCGCCTCGCGGGTGGACCGCCGCGCACGACGCCGACCGCGTTGCGCGCCGACAAGGCCTACTCGAGCAAGGCGATCCGAGCGATGCTGCGTCGGCGCGGGATCATCGCGGTGATCCCCGAGCCCGAAGACCAGAAGCGCAACCGGGCCCGCCGCGGGTCACGCGGCGGGCGACCGGTCGCCCTCGACAAGCAGGACTACAAGAACCGCAACGTCGTCGAGCGCGGCTTCAACCAGATCAAGCACTGGCGCGGACTGGCCACCCGCTATGACAAACACGCTCTGATCTTCCGAGGCGGCGTCGTCCTACGCGCGATCCTGCTCTGGTTGACCACCACTTAGGAGACACGTCCTAGGTGGCTTCGCCTCGTGAGCAGAAAATGCGGCTATAACCGCACTTTCTGCTCACGAGGCCGGAGGCCACCTATGCGTGGGGGCGCGCCACCAGCGGGAGGTCCGTGCGCGAGCCCCGCGCCTCGTTGGCCGCCTCGACCGCGGACTCGACGAGGCCGTGGTCCGGCGAGAGGTGGCAGACGGGGTCGGTACGGGTGGCGTCGCCGGTGAGCGCGAAGGCCTGGCAGCGGCAGCCCCCGAGGTCGACCTCGCGCCGCGAGCAGCTGCGGCACGGGTCCTGCATCCAGTCGGTGCCGCGGAAGGCCGAGAACATCGGCGAGTCCTCCCAGATCCAGCGCAGCGAGGCCTCGCGGACGTTCGCCCGCGGCAGGGGCAGCTCGTGGGCGGCGAGGCACGGCATCGCGTCCCCGGTGGGTACGACGACGAGCTGGCGTGCGCCCCAGCCGCCCATGCACGGCTTCGGGTACGTCGCGTAGTAGTCCGGGACCACGTAGATGATCTCCATGCGGCCGCGCAGCCGTTCCTTCGCGGCGCGGACGGTGACCTCGGCGGCGGCCAGCTGCTCGCGGCTGGGCAGCAGCGCGGTCCGGTTGCGCCACGCCCAGCCGTAGTACTGGGTGTTGGCGAGCTCGATGCGGTCGGCGCCGAGGTCCTCCGCGGCCGCGAGCACCTGGTCCACCCGGTCGATGTTCTGGCGGTGCAGGACCACGTTCAGCGTCAGCGGCCAGCCCAGCTCCCGCACGGTGCGGGCCGCGGCGATCTTGCGATCGAAGGACGGCGTGCCGGCGATGCGGTCGGACAGGGTCGGCTCGTCGGCCTGCAGCGAGACCTGGACGTGGTCGAGCCCGGCGTCGTGCAGCTCGGCGGCCCGCGACGCGGTGAACCCGAGCGCGCTGGTGACGAGGTTCGTGTAGAGCCCCTGGTCGCGGGCGGTGGCGACGATGTCCGCTAGGTCGCGGCGCAGCAGCGGTTCCCCGCCCGAGAGGTGGCACTGCAGCGCGCCCAGGTCCGCGGCCTCGGTGACCACCCGCTGCCAGTCGGCGGTCGAGAGCTCGTCGCGGTAGGCGGCGATCTCGATCGGGTTCGAGCAGTAGGCGCAGGCGAGCGGGCAGCGGTAGGTCAGCTCGGCGAGCAGGCCCAACGGTCCCTCGGGCTTCTCGGTGCCCATGGTCGGGCTCTGCTCCGCGTCGTCTCGGGTCACTTCGTCATCTCCACGTGCCGTCTCTCGACGAGACGGCCCAGATAGGCGTGCACCTGCTCCTCGGGGACGTCCCCGTAGCGCTCGCGCAGCGCGGCGACGATGTCGGCGACGGTCCGGGTCCCGTCACAGAGTTCGAGGATGGCGGTGCCGGTGTCGTTGAGGACGACGACGGTCTCGGGCAGGAGCAGGACGTGCCGGTCGCGCGACGTGTCGTGACGCATCCGCACCCCGCGACCCAGCCGCGGCACCGCATCGGCGTCGACGGTGGTCGTCACTCCGGGTACGCCCGGTCGATCGCGTCCATCATGCTCCAGAGGACGTCGTTCTTGAACGCCAGCGCGTCGTAGGCCAGCTGCTCGGTCTCCGGGGTCCGGCAGTGCTCGAGCACCACCTCCAGGGCGTGCTCGGAGTCGCGCGGCGCCTGGAAGAGCCGGTTGCGGAAGTACTGCAGGCCCTCCGGGTCGATCCACGTGTAGTACTTCTCGAACGCCGCGAGCCGGTTCGCCATGAGGTCGGGCGCGAACAGTTCGGTGAGCGACGAGGCCACCGCGACCACCCACGGCTTCGTCCGGGCGAACGTCACGTAGGCGTCGACGGCGAAGCGCACGCCGGGCACGACGTGGCGGTGGTCGAGCATCTCCTCGCGCGGCACCCCGCACGCCTCGCCCAGGCGCACCCAGGCCTCGATACCGCCCTCCTCGGCTCCGCCGTTCCCCGTCGCTCCGCTCGCCCCGTCGTGACCGTCGTGACCGTCGTGGTCGATGATCCGCCGGATCCACCGCCGCCGGACGGCCACGTCGGGACAGTTCGACAG
>JAVXWR010000223.1:0-4855 GCA_032230725.1 Actinomycetota bacterium | reverse complement strand
GTCGAGGCTCGGCTCGAGGATGACGACCATTTCGTAGTGGCGCACGAGTACCACTCACCTCCCATGGACTGGCGGCCACGGACGTTCCGTGGCAGGAGGGTTCTCGGTCGGTCCAGCGTACGTGGTGCCCCGCGGACGACGACGGGCGGGCCGGGACCGGGCCGTGTGGCCGGTCCCGACCCGCCCGGGTCGCACAACCGTGGGTCCCGACCCCTCCGGGGGTCCGACGCGGCTCAGCGCCGCACGGTTCCCATCAGCTCGGTCTCCTCCTTGTCGGGGCGGGCGACCGGGAAGCCGACCGCCGGGGAGGAGGGCGCCGGGGTGCGGATCTCGGTGAGCGCCTCCGGCGAGATGTCGTCGAAGTCGATGCCGTCGAGGTCCATGCCGTCGAGGTCGTCCACGACGTCGGTGTCCTCGGTCTCCGGCGCCGGGGCGCCCGCGGCCGCCGCGGTCGCGCGACGGAGCACCATCGCCCGGACCACGAACGCCGCGACACCGGCGAGGGCCAGCACGGCGAGCATGACCGGCACGCCCATGCCCTTCGACATCCCGTCGACGGGAAGCGCCTGGACCTGGCTGGCGGTGGTCACCGCGCTGGCCGGGTCGTACCCGAGGTAGGCGGGAGCACCGGCCTTGAGGCCGGGGAACGCGGAGCCGAGCAGCTGGCTCGGGTCGTACGCGGGGGCACCGGCCGCCGGCAGCCCGGTGGGGAGCCCGCCGGAGAGCGCGCCCGGCGTGGCCCCACCCAGGAACGACGAGGGCAGCGAGTTGAACGACGGCGCGAACGCCGGGGCGGCCGCGGCGATCGCGGTCGGCGGCAGCGCGGCGGGCGCGGCCGGGACGAGGGCGGGAGGGGCGACCACGGCGGGGGCCGCGGCCGGGGCCGCGGCGGCAGGCGCCGCGGCGGGAGCCGGCCCGCCCAGCGCGGTCCGCGAGCCCTGCTCGACGGTCGAGGTGAGCGGCTGGAGCTGCGGGGCGGCCGCGGCGACGTAGGTCGTGACCGGCTGGACCAGCTGGACCTGCACCTGGCAGAGCGCGCCCGCGATCGTCTGGTTGATCGCCTGCAGCGGCCCTGCGGACGTGCCGATCGGCACGTTGATGGGCAGCCCCAACAGCGGCGTGACCTGGACGGTGTCGCCCGGCGCGGCCTGCACCGTCGTGCCGCACGGCGCGGGGATGACGTGACCCCCCGTGGGCGGCCCGGCGAACGCCGCGCCACCGCCCATCAGCAACGACCCGGTGAGGACACCCCCGGCCGCCGCCACCGACACCAGACGCGAGAACCGCGCTCCCATGCAGGACCCCTTACCTGGAACGACGAGTGCGGGCCCGCCGCAGTGCGCGGCCGAGGGCCCGGGCGCTCCGTAGTGTCGGAACCCGGCCAGCGGCGCGTCGGACGGGCTCCGACGACCGGGACAACGAGGCACTGCTCCGGAGGTGACGCCGGAGTCACCGGACCGTCACGAACGGGCCACGCCGCGTGGGCCCCGATGCGGCGTGCAGGGTCAGTCGCGCCCGGATCGGGTGGTCGTGCCCGCCGCGACGAGCGGGCGGTCGCCGCCGCCCCGTCGGAACCGGGCCGTGAACCACGCCGCGTCGGGCGCGCCGTCGAGGACACCGCCGTCGGGATCGGCCCCCGTCACCGGCGGGCCCGGGCGTCCGGGACGCAGGCGCACCGGGTCGAGCTGCGGGCGCAGGACGCTGCGGACGATGAGCACCCCGACCCCGATCACCGCGAGGTCACGCAGCACGACCGCCCCGTAGAACCACGGCGCCGGCAGGCCCTTGGCGCTGGTCCCCAGGTAGTAGTACATCCGCGGGAACCAGACCAGCGCGTCGATCGCCATCCACGTCAGCAGCGGGCGCCACCGCGGGTAGGCGAGCACGGCCAGCGGGACCAGCCAGAGCGAGTACTGCGGGCTCCACACCTTGTTGGTCAGCAGGAACGCCGCGACCACCAGGAACGCGATGGAGGCCAGCCGGGGTCGGACGGGGGCGCGGCGCACGAGATCGGCGACCGCGACGCAGCACACGACGAACAGCACCGCGGTGACGGCGTTCAGCACGCTCGGGGAATGCCCGGGGGCGAGCGGCCCGTCGAAGCCCGACCAGCCGGTGAGCCCGGAGACGACGTTGTAGATCGAGTCGGGGTCGGCCGCGCGGGTCGAGTTGAGGCGGAAGAACTCCCACCACCCGGTCGGGGCGATCACGGCCACCGGGACGTTGACCACCGCCCACGTCAGGATCCCCGAGACCGTCACGACCCACCAGGAGCGCATCCGTCCCGCGCGCAGGCACAGCAGGAGCAGGGGAAAGAGCAGGAAGAGCGGGTACAGCTTGGCCGCGGCACCGAGGCCGAGCAGCACGCCGGCCGGGCCGGGTCGTCGCCGGGACCACGCGAGCATCCCGAGGGTCGCCCCCGCGACGGCGAGGGTGTCGAAGTTGGTGAAGGCGTGCACCGCCACCAGGGGCGAGGTCGCCGCGATCGCCGCGTCCCACGGCCGGCCCGGGCGCAGCCGCACGAGGGCCCAGATCGCCCCGAGCCAGGCGAGGGCGAGCCAGAACGCGGACAGGTCGAAGTACACGACGACGGGGAGCGCGGCGGGCAGGACGCCGACCGCGAGCCAGCCGGCCGCGAGGCGCGCGTTGACCCACTGGAAGAACCCGGTGAGCACCGGGTACTCCATGAAGCGCACCTGCGTGGTGCCGTCGTCGTGCTGGTCGACCCAGCTGGTGACGTACGGGACGCCGCCGCGGTCGAGCCGTTCCGCGGTGTAGAGCGGGACGGTGTCCGAGTAGCACGCGGCGACGTACTGCCGGCCGTCGCGCCAGTCCAGCTGGGTCTGGCCGTTGTCGTCGACGTACTGCTGCAGGCACGGCGCCTTCGCGAACCAGCCCAGGGCCAGCACGATCGTCGCCAGCAGCAGGACCACGCGCAGCGGGGTGAAGAACCCGGCGCGGCCGACGACGGCGTGCGACCCGAGCGGTCCGCCGGTCGCCGCACTGGCGGCGCGGACGAACGCGTCCTCGTGCGCCGGCAGCACCCGCGACGACGGGTCGAGCGAGGACGGGTCGTGGGTGCGGCCGCTCTCGGGCGGCGCCTGCGGGGTCACCGGTGCCCGGGACCCGCGTCAGAAGTCGTCAGGGAACAGGCCACCGCCGTCGTTCCCGTTGCCGCCGTTCCCGTTGCCGTTCTGGCCGTTGTTGCCGTTCTGCCCGTTGTTGCCGTTCTGGCCGTTGTTCCCGTTCTGCCCGTTCTGGCCGTTGTTCTGTCCGTTCTGGCCGTCGCCCGTCTTGACGCACACCCCGTTGATGCAGACCTGCCCGTTCTGCCCGTTGGGGTTGTTCGGGTCCGGGGTCGGCGCCGGGGGCGCCGGCGGGGCGGGCGGGGTGCCGATCGGGTCGAAGTCCGAGAACTTCTGGACCGGCTCGTTGCGCAGCGCCTGGTTCATGAAGCGCTGCCAGATCTGACCGGGCACGCCGCGTCCGTAGATCGGCTTGTTGTTGGAGGTCTTGATCGGCGAGTTGTCGTCCGTCCCGACCCACACCGCCGTCGAGACCTGGGGGGTGAAGCCGACGGTCCACGCGTCGTTGTTCTGCCCCTGCACCGACGACTGCACGGTGCCGGTCTTCGACGCCACCGGCCGGCCGGCGGCGAGCGGGATCTGCGAGTGCGAGGCCACGTCGAGCATGGACTCGGTGACGTTGCGGGCGAG
Source organism: Actinomycetota bacterium (assembly GCA_032230725.1). GTDB lineage: Bacteria > Actinomycetota > Actinomycetes > Mycobacteriales > Pseudonocardiaceae > Actinomycetospora. The sequence continues at coordinate 1,139 of JAVXWR010000223.1, read as the reverse complement.
CTGCTGGCTCATCCGCTGGTCGGGGGCGGTGACCCCGCCGTCGTAGAGCACGCGCCCGTCGGCCGTCGTCACCTTCGTGACCATGTGCGGGCGGTGGTAGACGCCGTCGGCGGCGAACGTGGAGTAGGCCGAGGCCATGTCGCCGGGGCGGACCTCCTTGTCGCCGATCGCGATGCCGCCGGTGGCGTTGGCCAGCGGCGCGGTGATGCCCGCCTGGTGGGCGGCGTCGGCGACCTTCTGCGGTCCGACCTGGTTGCCGAGCTGGTAGAAAACGGTGTTGATCGAGAGTGTCATCGCCGTCTTCAGATCGCAGTTCGGGCAGCTCTCGCCGTCGGAGTTCTCCACCTTGGTACCCGCGATGGTCTGCGGGGTGGACCCGTCGAACGTCGTGCCGAGGCCGATGGGCGGGTTGCGCTCGAGCCCGGCGAGCAGCACGAACGGCTTGAACGACGACCCGGGCTGGCGCTGGGTCTGGGCGTAGTCGAAGCCCGACCCGTCGGTGCCGCCGTAGTAGGCGACGATCGCGCCGGTGCGCGGGTCCTCGGAGACGAGGGCGGTCCGCAGGTTCGCGGGCTGGCCCTGCAGCGTCTTCGCCGCGGCGTCGGCCGCCTGCTGCTGGAGCTTCGGGTCGACGGTCGTCTCGACCTTGAGCCCCTCCTGGTTCACCTGCTGCTCGGTGATGCCGTAGGACGCGAGCTCGTCCTTGACCGCCGTGACGACGTGGCCACGGTCGTCGCCGGGGAGCCCGGTCTTGATCGACGACGGGGGTTTCAGCGTGTCGTCCGGGAACTTTGCGCCCACGCGGTCGGCGGGGGAGAGCCACTTCTGGTCGACCATGCCGTCCAGCACGTAGTTCCACCGCTGTTGCGAGCCGTCGTGGCTGACGGCGGGGTCCCACTTCGACGGCGCCTGGATGAGCCCGGCGAGCACCGCGCCCTCGGCCGGGCTCAGGGTGTTCACGTCGCGGCCGTAGTAGGCCTGCGACGCGGCCTGGATGCCGTAGGCCCCGCGGCCGAAGTAGATCGTGTTCAGGTAGTTCTCGAGGATCTGGTCCTTCGACTCCTCCTGGTTGATCTTCGCCGCGATGACGACCTCGCGGTACTTGCGCCAGTAGGAGTGCTCGTCGCCCACCAGCACGT
>JAVXWR010000789.1:0-3496 GCA_032230725.1 Actinomycetota bacterium | reverse complement strand
CTGCCGGTGACCACGCCGATCGGGTAGCTCTGGGTGACGCCCTTGGCCGAGGCCTGCGGGAAGTCGACGCCGGCGACCTTGCCGGCGGCGCTCTTGACGTCGGTGACGTAGACCAGGCCGCCATCGGCGTTGCCGGTCTCGACCCGGGTGAGCACGCCCTTGACGTCCTGCTCCTCGCTGACGGGCTTCAGCGTCACGTTCGCGGCCTTCTCGGCGGCCGTCGCCGCGGCACCACAGGGCACCGCGGGGGCGCAGACCACAGAGGTGACGCCGGGCTTGTTCAGGTCCGCGAGCGAGGTGATCTGCTTCGGGTTGTTCGGCGCCACCGCGATCTGCAGCTTGTTCGTCGCGTAGACCAGCGGGTCGCCCTGGATCTTGCCGGCCTGCACGGCCGTCTGCATCGTCTTCGTGCTCGCGGTGGCGAGGACGTCCGCGGGCACGCCCTGCACGACCTGCTGTGCGAGCTGGTCCGAGCCGCCGAAGTTGAATCTGACCGTGACGCCCGGGTTCGCGGCCTGGAACTGCTGCGCGAGCGACTGGTAGACCTCGGTCAGCGACGACGCGGCGGACACCGTGAGCGTCCTGGGCGGGGCCTGCCCCGGCGAGGACCCCGAGTCCGAACCGCCGCAGGCGGCCACCGTCAGCCCGAGCAGCGCGACCAGGGCCGCGACGAGGACGGCACCACGACGTGCCGTACGGGGTGAGGGCGGCGTGCTCACGCGGTGCCTCCGGGGGTCTCGACGATGATGTGGGTGGCCTTGACGACGGCGACCGCGAGGGAGCCGACCTCGAGGGCGAGCTCGGTCACCGCCTCGGTGCTCATGAGGGAGACCACGCGGTGCGGGCCGCACTGCATCTCCACCTGCGACATGACCTTGTCGCTCTGGATGTCGGTGACGAGTCCGACGAAGCGGTTCCGTGCCGACCGTCCGACCCCCGACGGGTCCGGGACCGCGTGCGCCTGGGCCCGCGCGAAGGCCGCCAGGTCGGCCCCGGCGATGACCTTGCGGCCGCTGCTGTCGGACTCGACGGGGAGCGAGCCGCCGTCCGTCCACCGCCGCACCGTGTCGTCGCTGACACCGAGCAGGCGGGCGGCCTCGGCGATCCTGAAGTGCGTCACGGCACCGGAGTGTAGAGGCGCAGGTGCGGGGGCGCCGGGGGTGATCGGCTGGAATTTCGGTGATCGCGCCATGGACGCCCCGGCGGAGCCCTCCGGGGGCCGTCCGGGCAGACCTCGCGATCCGCGCCGTCCGGTGGGAGAGTCCGGAGGGTGGACTTCGCACCCGGCGCCGTGGCGGACGATTACACCAAGCGCATGCGCGCCTTCCTCGACGAGTCGATCCTCCCGGCGGAGGCGGAGTACGACGCCTGGCGCGAGGCCCGCCGCGGGACCCCGGCGGAGCACGACCTGCCGCCGGTGGTCGACACCCTCAAGGCCGAGGCGCGCGAGCGGGGGCTGTGGAACCTGTTCCTGCCCGCGGAGTCCGGCCTGTCGAACCTCGAGTACGCCCCGGTCGCCGAGGTCACCGGCTGGTCCCCCGTCATCGCGCCCGAGGTGATCAACTGCCAGGCGCCCGACACCGGCAACATGGAGACCCTGCACCTGTTCGGCACCCCCGAGCAGAAGCAGGACTGGCTCGTGCCGCTGCTCGCCGGGGAGATCCGCTCGGCCTTCGCGATGACCGAGCCGGCGGTGGCCTCGTCGGACGCCACCAACATCACGACCTCGATCACCCGGGACGGCGAGGACTACGTCATCAACGGGCGGAAGTGGTGGATCTCGGGCGCCGCCGACCCGCGCTGCGCGATCTTCATCGTCATGGGCAAGACCGACCCGGAGGCCTCGACCCACCGTCAGCAGTCGATGGTCCTCGTCCCCCGCGACACCCCCGGGCTGACGATCACCCGTGCGCTGCCCGTCTTCGGCTACCAGGACCAGCACGGGCACTGCGAGCTCGAGCTCGACGACGTGCGCGTGCCGGCGTCCAACCTGCTCGGCGAGGAGGGCGGCGGCTTCGCCATCGCCCAGGCCCGCCTCGGCCCCGGCCGCATCCACCACTGCATGCGCCTGATCGGGATGGCCGAGCGTGCCCTCGACGCGATGGTGCGCCGCGCCAACGAGCGGGTGGCCTTCGGCCGGCCGCTGTCCGAGCAGGGCGTCGTGCAGCAGCAGATCGCCGAGAGCCGCATCGAGATCGAGCAGGCCCGGCTGCTGGTACTCAAGACCGCCTACCTGATCGACGAGGTGGGCTCCCGCGGCGCGGCGACCGAGATCGCGGCGATCAAGGTGATCTGCCCCCGGATGGCGTGCGCGGTGATCGACCGCGCGATCCAGGTGCACGGCGGCGGCGGGGTCTCCGACGACTTCCCGCTCGCCTACGCCTACGCGTGGGCACGGGCACTGCGCCTGGCCGACGGCCCGGACGAGGTGCACCTGCGCTCGGTCGCCCGCCAGGAGATCAAGGCCCGCCAGTAGGCCGAAGGACGTCTACTTGGCGCGAACGAACAACCCGAGGGCCCAGGCGCGGCCGACCGCCTCCGCGCGGTCGGTCGCGCCGAGCTTGCGGAAGAGCCGGGCGGCGTGGGTCTTCACGGTCTCGCCCGAGAGGTAGAGCCGCCGGCCGATGTCGGCGTTGGTGAGGCCGCGGCCGACCCCGATGAGCACCTGGACCTCGCGGACCGACAGGCCCAGCGACCGCTGCACGGCGACGTCCACCCGGCTCCCGCCGGCGCGGGGCTCGTCCCGGGACCCCGACGCCGTCAGGGGCAGGAGGTCCTCACCGCTCGACGACTCCCCCGCGACCTCGACGAGGGTCCGGACGAGCGCCCGGGGCGCCTCCCAGCGCAGGAACCCGACCGCACCGGCCGCCAGCGCCGCCGCGACCGACTCGGAGTCCTCGGTCTCCCCGGCGAGCAGCACGGCCGTCGTCGGGGAGACCTCCCGCACCCGTCGGACGACGTCGGCCGCGTCCGCGTTCGGGGACATCCCCAGCACGACGAGATCCGTCGGCCCTTCGCCGGCGCGGGCCAGCAGGTCGTCCTCGTCGGCCGTGGCGACGATCTCGTCCACGTCCGCGTGGGCCCGCAGCAGCAGCTCGAGCCGGTGGCGCGCCTGTTCCCGGGCGTCGTGCACCACGCACATCCGACCCATCGACCCCCCTCCCCCGGCCCCGACCGCGTGGCTCTGCCGGGGGAGTCCTACCGCGTCACCCCTCCGAGTGCACCCCCGAGATCCCTCCGGACCCCCAAGCTCACGACATCGGTGTAATTCACCCGGCGGGGTCTCACTCACACGCGTCACGGGCGTGTCGATTGACCACGCTCAGCGATGATCGTTTGCTGCTCGGCGGATGGCCCACACCAGCGCGGGCCCCGGTCCGGGAGCGGTCATGGAGAGTCGGCACGGTCCGCCAGGGCGCCTCCGGTGGGCACGGACGGGGGCCGTGGCCCTGCTGGTCCTCGGCGCCGCGTTCGTCCCGGGGGCGACGGCGTGGGC
>JAVXWR010000745.1:0-5262 GCA_032230725.1 Actinomycetota bacterium | reverse complement strand
CAACTCCTTCCGTTTCGGGTGGAGACAGCACCCTCGTCCGAGTCGATCAGTAGCCTCTGATCACATATAGTGACAGGCGCCCGGCAGGCCGAGCGACCCCCTTAGCTCGGATGGCCCAATCTGGGCGGGTGGAGGCCCCTCAGTGGCAGCAGGCTCTCACGTCGAGCAACGCTCAGGACCTGCAAGGAAGATCTTTTGGGCGGCGCTGGTCGATCTGGGCCCAAGTCGGTGATGACCTCGGTGGCGAACGCGAACGCGAACGCGAACGCGAACGCGAACGCGACCGCGACTTCGGCGGCGGTCGGCGTAGGGCGGTATCGAGCGAGCTGAGCCGGTGGGCTGTCCGGGTGCTTTCGTGCGCCCGGACAGGTGGCGCCCGCTCAGTGTGGGAGACCCCGGCCGCACGGCCGGCTTTGGATAGGGCCCCGCAGTCGACTCGGGACGATCCCTACCGGCTGTCCTGCTGGCAGTGAGAGGAGAGTTCGTCGTGTCCTCGCCCCTCGCCTCGTTGAGCGGCGACAAACTGCGGATGATCAAACTCGAGAACGTGGCCGTTGCCACCCGCACCGAGCGCACGCTGGTCGACATCACCGGTCCCGGTTCGGTGAAGTCGCTGTGGATGGCCCTCGGTGGGGGAAACGGTCCCGCCCTCGACGCCCGCCTCCGCGTCTACTATGACAGCGCCGCTTCGGCCGCGATCGACATTGACATCGGCACTCTCCTGGCGACCCACTTCGGCGCGGGCTCGGTGGCCGGCTCCCACACGCTCGCCCACGTCCATGCCGAGATCAACAGCACGAATCTCAACACGGGCTTCCTGGTGACGTTCCCGATGCCCTTCGGAACGCGCATGAGGGTCGCGTACTACAACGCCAGCACCACCCAGACGGCCACCATCTACTCGATGGCCGCCTACGCACTGACCGCCACCGACCGGGCCAACGGCGTCCGGCTCCGGCAGCAGGGTGCCCGCTGGCTTGATCAGCGGGTCGCGCGCACGGCGTCCCAAACGACCATGCTCGCGTCGGTCACCGGTGGCCCGGGTTGGATCGTGTATCACTCCCAGGTGTGCGGAGTGGGTGCGTCGAACCTGTCCTGGATGGAACGCAACATCGCGATCGCGGTCGACGGTGAGACCACGCCGGCGATCGTGTCGACCGGCACCGAAGACTGGTTCGACAGCGCCTGGTACTTCAACGGGTGGAAAGACTTCGACGCCGGCGTGCACTCCTACGTCGGAACCGACCAGCCCGCCGCGCCGAACCAGTACGTCGTCGGCATGGCCACCGACTTCATGTCGAAATGGGGCGGGGTGCCGTTCAACACGTCCGCGACCATGACCGCCCTAACCGAACCCGCGTGCACCACAGGCGACGCCCTATGCTGGTGCATCCTGTACTACCAGTAGGCCCCGACCGCCCCGTCATCCTACGGAAACCGCGACTTCGGGGGCTGCGGCCCGCGCCGGACTGTCCGACTGACGGCCCCCTACTTGACACAGAGTAGGGCCGTTCGAGGCCGGGTAATTCGTCGACTACGACTCATGACGTGCGAAACGGCCGAGGGCTTTCATCGACCTCCGACGCTAGTGCGCCCGTCGCACGCCTCCATCGTTCGACTTGACTTTTTCGTCCAAACCCGGACGATCTCGGACATGGCACAGAAGACGGTCGTTTCCTTCATCGACGACCTTGACGGCGAGTCCGAAGCCGAAGGCACCGTCCCCTTCTCGCTCGATGGCGTCGACTACGAGATCGACCTCACCGAGGAGAACGCCGAAGACCTGCGCGAGATCTTCGCCCCCTACATCGCCGCCGCCCGGCGAACCGGTGGCCGGCGAGCTTCTGGTGGTGGGCGGTCCCGCTCGGGCTCGTCGTCCAGCTCGGCCTCGTCTTCGTCCCGCTCCGGCTCTGGGTCCGGCTCTGGTATTGCCGCTCGGAGCCGTCAGGCGCTCAAGGAGATTCGAGCTTGGGCGAAGGAGAACGGCTGGACCGTGAGTGACCGCGGCCGTCTGCCCAACAACATCGTCCAGGCGTACGACACCCGGGGCAAGTAGGCACTCCCGCCCTGCGGTTTGGGGAATCTCTCGCCCTTCGGGCTCGGACTACCAGAAGCCTGCGTAGTCCTGTTGCTACTCCCGGTGGGCCCATCGTGATCGCGGTCTTCGCTGCTGCTTCTATGGTGCTCGCGGCGGACGGCGGCGTCCTCCTGGCCAGCCTCGTCCTATGGGCCCGCGCATGAATCAGGAGACACGCCCTAGCTAGGCTAGCCACCGCCGGGATGCACCTCGAGTGCATCGTCGCCTCGGACGGACCCATGTCGATCGTCGAAGCCGCCGTCACCGGCTGACCATCCTGGCCGGAAGGCCGGACGAAGCGGGCAGGGACGCCCCGTCACGCCACGACCGTGGGCCGCCGGAGTCGGCGTCATGGCGCGAAGCGATCGACGTCTGCCTTATGCGGCTCTTCGTCATTGAGCGTGGAGGGCTGAGGGGGACACGATCTTCAGCCTCGGCCTGATCGGCTCCGACGCCGTCGTCTGGACCCCCGACGCCGCCGGCCTGACCGTCCCCGACGCGATCGACACCCTGGTCTGGATGGCCCGCCCGCTGATCACCGCAGCCCTCGGCGAATCCACGGGCGCCACCTCCGATCAGCCGGGGTGCTGACGGAGCTGGCGCACCAACCAGGAACCCGACCTCGGCGACTTCGGTGTCGGAGAGGCCGTGGGCGGCCTCCACGGCTGGACCGGCCATCCCGGCCGGCCGTTGCAGGTCGGAAAACATGATCGTCCGTCGGGAGCTGTCACGTGCGCCGCCGCGGCGGGTACCGCCAGCCCGGTGATGGTGTCAGACTGGGCCCACCTCGGCGGCCGCTGTCCCGGCCGACCACGGCACCGCCGAGCACTGCCGTTGGCCAGGCGGGTCGGACGCGCCCACGACAGCGGGAGGCCGCCGGCCGGGCCACCGCGACACCGTGCCCCCTACGGTGATCGCGGGACCGCCGGCGGCCTCACACCGCCACTCGGCGCTCACCGGGTCGATGTGACAAGTTCTTGCGATGGATTGCGGCCGACCGCTCTTGTTCGCGGTCGGGGCCTTCACTCCCGGCGATGCCCTGGCGCAGGCTGGCGTAATTGCAGGGTCAGCACCATCGCCACGACGGTGAGCAGCGCCGGGTACCGGTGCGAGGGCCCAGATGACCCTGGCGGCACTCTGCTCGGCGAGGTCCGGGTGCCGTCACTGCAGACATCAGAGATGTCGCACAGTGCCCCCACGACCCTGGCGAGGGCGCTGCCGCGTCATCGATGTCGCCGCGTGTGAGCGTCGCGGACATCGACAGGCGCTGGTGGCACTCGTTCAGTCCCTCATGCACGAGGCAGGTGATCAGAAGAGCGGATTCCGTCACCGAACGGCTGGGCCGAACCGGTGAAGGCGTTGGCGTAGCCGCGAATGGTAGGGCCACGCTAGCGCTCGCATCTCGTTGGACGTCTTGGGAGTCAGCCGTGGTGGAGATACCCGTCGAGGCCGTCGACGGTTGCTGCGCCCACCGTCCGAGCGCGGGGGTCTCGCGGTGACCGCCATCAGCGACAAGTACGGCGAGCTCGCCGGCGCGGACGGTGTCCTCGGCCCGGCGGTGTCCCCCGCAGAGCTGGACACCCCGGACGGGATCGGGCGCTATGTGCATTATCGCGCAGGGTCGATCTACTGGTCCCCGGCGACGGGCGCCCACGAGGTCCACGGCGCCATCGTCGAGAAGTGGAGTGCGCTCGGGTGGGAGCGCAGCGCCGTGGGCTACCCGGTCTCGGATGAGGAGCCGGTCGGGGACGGACTCGGTCGGGTGAGCCATTTCCAGAACGGCAGCATCTTCTGGAGCCCGGCGCTCGGGGCGCACGAGGTACGCGGCGCCATCCACGCCCGCTACAGCACCGACGGCGGTCCCGCCCGCAGCGGCTACGGCTACCCGATCAGCGACGAGCTCCCGGTGCTACGCGGACGCGTGAGCCACTTCGAGCGCGCCGACGTCTTCTGGGACGGCCGCGACGCCTACGTGGTCTACCCGCCGCCGGCGCCGGAGACCCGGGCCCCGGAGCAGGTCGGGCACTGGGAGACCGCCCCCTACACCTCGGGGGTGATCGGGGTGCACGCCGCGCTGCTGCACACCAACCAGGTGCTGTTCTGGAGCTTCCGCCCCCCGGACGACCCCAACGCCGACCCGAACCCCCCGCTGTTCGCGGTGTCCACCGTGCTCGACCTGGCCACCGGGTCGCTGCTGCACCCCTCCTACGAAGGCCCGTTGCCGGACCTGGACAACATCTTCTGCGGCGGCCACGCCTTCCTGCCCGACGGGCGGCTCATCGTGTTCGGCGGCGACCGCGAAGGCTACGTCCGTCCCACCCCGGTCAAGGCCATCCACGAATTCGTCCCCGGCGGCCCCGGCGGTGGGCACTGGCACTACCTGGGCGACATGCGCCAGGGCCGCTGGTATCCCACGGCGGCGACCCTGCCCGACGGCCGCGTGCTCGTCGCCGGCGGTCACAGCCACAACGACATCGCGCCTCGCGCGGCCAACAACACCTTCGAGGTCTACGACCGGGGGACCGGTCTCACACCCCAGACCGGGGTCCTCGACGTCCTGCACCTCGACGCGGCGCTCTACCCCTTCGTCGTGGTCCTCCCCGACCGCACCGCCCTGGTCCACGGCAACACCACCAGCCAGTTCCTCGACCTCCAGACCATGACGCCGTTGCCGGGCACCCTCGAGGCCGCGGATCGCCCGGACCGAGCCAGCCGCACCTACGGCGTCGAGGGCGCCTGGGCGCTGCTCCCGCTGCGGCCCACGACCCAGCCGCCCTACCGTGCGACGGTGATGATGATCGGCGGCGGCGGACCCGGAGCCGGGCTCGCCGAACCGGCCACCGCCAGCTGCGAGCTGCTCGACACCGCAGCAGACCCGAAACACTGGCGACTGACCGCGCCCATGGCGCATCGCCGGGTGATGCCCGACGCCGTCCTGCTCCCCGACGGCAGCGTGTTCGTGTGCAACGGCAGCGACCAGGGCCAGAGCGACAACTCGGCCGCCCCCGTCTACGAAGCCGAGATCTACCACCCCGACACCGAGACCTGGGACCGCGCCGCCACCGCCACCGTGGCTCGCCTCTACCACGCAACCGCGCTGCTGCTCCCCGACGGACGCGTGCTGACCGCCGGCACGGACGGCTCCTGGAACCAACCCCCCTACAACGTCGGGGAACTGCGCATCG
>JAVXWR010000728.1:0-6521 GCA_032230725.1 Actinomycetota bacterium | reverse complement strand
CTCGGCGTCGGCGAGCTGCCGGCGCGCACCGCCGACGAGACGGTCGATCACGGCGTGGTGGTCGGCGTGCTCGGAGTCGATGCGGGCGAGCCAGCCCGAGGCCCACGACGCGATCAGCGGGTCGAGCGCGCCGCCGGTGCCCTCGTCGACGGCGTTCGGCAGCAGGTCGTTCACCAGCGCCCGGACGCGTCCCCGTGCGGCGGCGACGTCGGGGCTGGCCTGGTTGGGGTAGGGCATCGGGCCGACGCGGTCCTCCGCGTAGACCTGCGAGAACCGCTTCTCCTCCGGCGTGCCGGGGGCCCGCAGGCCGCGCGGCGCGTCGGGCTCGGCCGTGCCTCCGGCGCGCGAGCCGCGGGCGCCCGGCGCCGGCGGGGCACCGCCCACGGCCCCGAACCCGGACCCGCCGGCGCCGCCCGGCGTCGGCGGGGCGAAGTCGTCCGACGGGCGGGAACCGACGATGCGGCGCCACCACGGAGCGGTCGGAGCCATCAGGCCTCCTGGGCGGGGGTGGCGTGCCGGCCGGTGTGCCCGGTCGGCTCTCCGGTGGCCGGCCCGGACGCGGTGCCGGCCGGCGGGGTGAATCCGGTGGGCGGGGTCGCCGCCTCGCCCGGGGGCACCGACGGATCCTCGGCGGCGAACACCCAGCCCGGGATACGGGGGTGCTGCGCGGCGAGCAGCGGGCCCACGCGGTCCCCCGCGGGGTGGTGGCGCACGAGGTGGCGCTCGTAGGCCGAGATGCGGCGCATCGCCTGGGCGTGCAGGCGCCGGACGCGGGTGGCGCCGACGATCTCGCGGGCGCGCACGGCGGCGCGGACCCGGGCCAGCTCCTCGTACGCGGCCGCCGCGGTGCGGCGCAGCCGGTCCAGCTCCTCGGTCAGTGGGCGGCGCAGGGCGTCGTACTCGCGGGCGCGACGGGAGCGCACGACGTCGTCGGCGGTTCCCGACTCGCCGCCGCGGCGCAGGGCGAGCTGGTCGTCGGCGAGGCGCACCGGCCAGCCGGCCAGCCGCTCCTCGGCCCGGCCGGCGGCGAGCTCGATCTGCTCGAGGCGCGCGACGAGGCCCGCCTCGGACTCCAGCAGCGGCGCGAGCTCGACGTCGAGGCGCAGCCGCTCCCGGTGGCTGCGCGCGAGGAAGTCCTGGGCGAGCTCCTCGAGGGTGGGCGTGCCGGGCGGGCGGCCGGGCTCGAGGCAGGGCAGGCCCGCCCGGCCGTCGGCGCGGGCCCGGTGCCAGTCGGCGAACCGGCGGGCAGGCGTGTACGGCGGAGCGCCGCCACCGGAGGCGGTCGGTGGCGGGATGCGCGTCGTGCCGGCGCCCGGGTCCGGCGACGACGGCGAGGGCCGGCCGCGCCCCGGTCCGCCCGGGGACGGCGGGCTCTCCGGGGACGGCGAGGGCGCCGGGATCCCGGTCACCGGGGTGCTCGGCCCGGGCGGCGGGCCCCCGGCCGGGGACCCGCCGGGGGACGGCGGGCCGGTGTGGCGCGCGCTCGGAGGCGCCGCGCGCCGCGCGTCGGCCGGCCGGCTCATGGGACCTCCTGCCCGGGGTCCCGCGGGACACGCACCGGGCGAGTTCTCGTCGTGCACCGGCCGTGGACCGGGCCGCGTCGGGGCCGCCGTACGGCGTACCCGGCCGCAGTCTAGGGGCACCGCCCGAGCGCCCTCGCCGCGGCTCCGGTACCCCGCGGCGAGCCTCGCGGGCGGGGAGGAGTACCGCCACGTCGGGCCGATCGATCACCCGACGGCGTGAAACTGCGGAGCCGCGGCGACGACTCCACTGGGCGGCCGACACGCCTCCACCAGGTGAAACGCCGCAACTAGCCCGAATTGCCCTGTGGCAAGGGCCAGGTCGACGCGCTGCGCGGCGTGGGGTACACCGGCGCGGTCCACGTCCCCTCGCCCGGCAAGGGCGTCCTGTCCGCCGGCCTCGCGGTGGCGTCGAACGCGCTGCTGAACGGCGCCGGCGACCGCGACGGGTCGCCGCGGCCTGAACTACGTCGACCAGTTCCCGGTCCTCGCCGGCAACGTCACCGGTCCCGTCGTCGTCGACCTCACCGGCGTCGACGACGCGAGCGCGGTCACCGCGCGGGCGGCACGCCCGGCCCAGGACCGGTGCGCCGCCGACGACGCCACCACCAGCGTCGCCACCGGCACGCCGGTCGCGTCGTGGTCGAACCTGCGCTTCGCCCGCGCCCAGGCGGCCCGCGCGGGGCTCGCCGCCGTCGGGGAGAACCCGGGCCCGCCCGCCGCGCAGACCGGGGGGACGGCGCACGACTCCGAGGCGGCGCAGGTCCGTCGCAGTCCCGCCTACGCCCGCGGCTGCGCCCTCGCCGGCTTCTTCCTCGCGTTCGCGTCCGTGCTCGACGACCCCTCGTCCGGGGTGACCCGGCAGGACTATGTGAACGCGGTCGTCGGGGCCGGGTGAGCCGGACCCTGCGGTCGTCTGCTCACCCACCGTGATCTGGCAGCGTAGACCGCCGAGAGGGGTCGCGGATCGCAGCAGCGGCGTCCCAGGACCGGGCGGAGCCGGACGGAGAGGGGAGTCCGACGTGTTCGCACGACGGGTCATGGTGGTGGGGACGGGCTACGTCGGGTTGACGACGGGGGCGTGTCTGGCGTCGCTGGGTCACGAGGTGGTGTGTGCGGACATCGACACCGCGAAGGTGGAGCGGTTGCGCCGCGGGGTGGTCGACATCGTGGAGCCGGGGCTCTCGGAGCTGGTGGGCGAGCAGACCTCGGCGGGTCGGCTGTCGTTCGTTGTGGGGAACTCGGCGGCTCTGGCGTCGTTCGAGCAGGATCGCTCACCCGAGGTCGTCTTCCTGTGCGTGCCGACGCCGATGGGGGCCGGCGGGGTGGCCGACCTGCGCGCGGTGGAGTCGGTGATGGAGGAGATCGGGACGTCGCTGGCGCCGGGCACGGTGGTGGTGAACAAGTCGACGGTGCCGGTGGGGACCGCGGCGCGGACCGCGGAGATGCTCGAGCGCGACGACGTGGCGGTGGTGTCGAACCCGGAGTTCCTGCGCGAGGGCGCGGCGGTCAAGGACTTCCTGGGGCCGGACCGGATCGTGGTCGGCTCGGACAACCAGGACGCGGCGGAGCGGGTGGCGGCGCTGTACGCGCGGTTGGGGGCGCCGACGGTGCTGACCGACGCGGCGTCGGCGGAGCTGATGAAGTACGCGGCCAACTGTTTCCTGGCGATGAAGCTGTCGTACGTCAACGCGATGGCCGAGCTGTGTGAGCGGGTGGGCGCGGACATCTCGGACGTGACCGAGGGGATCGGGTACGACCGCCGGATCGGGCAGGCGTTCCTGTCGCCGGGACCGGGGTGGGGTGGGTCGTGCCTGCCCAAGGACACCCATGCGCTGCTGCAGGTGGCGGACGCGGCGGACTTCGAGTTCCGGTTGCTGCGCGCGACGATCGACACGAACACCCGTCAGCGGCAGCGGATCGTGGACAAGGTGCGCCTGGCGGTGACCGGGAAGCGGACCGGGTCGCTGTCGCGGGTGCGGTTGGCGCTGCTGGGGCTGACGTTCAAGGCCGGGACCGACGACCTGCGTGACTCCCCGGCGCTGGCGATCGCGGCGCTGCTGCGCCAGGCGGGGGCGGACCTGGTGGGGTTCGACCCGGCGTTCGTGGAGGGCCCGGAGGCGATGAAGTTCCGGGACGGGGTGCCGGCGCCGAGCGAGATCGAGGGGGTGCCGCTGGCTGCGGACGCGGTGTCGGCGGCGCAGGGCGCGGAGGCGGTGGTGGTGCTGACCGAGTGGCCGCAGTTCCGGTCGTTGGACTGGTCGGTGATGTCGGCGGCGATGAAGCGCCCGCTGGTGATCGACACCCGCAACCTGGTCGACCCGGCCCTGCTGCGCCGCGCCGGGCTCACCGCCGTGGGTCTCGGCCGCCGCGGCGACGGCACCCTCGACGACTGACCCGGCGGCCCGGCCCCGTTCGGTCCGGGTTCGGCCCCGCCCCCGGAGGTACGAACGGCCGGTTGATCACCATCGAAGGTGACGAACCGGCCGTTCGTACGTTCGGGTCAGGCCAGGCGCGCCGCCGAGGTCCCCGCGCCCGGCCCGGTCGCGGCGGCGGTGTCGCTGCGGGCCGCGCTCGACGACGTCGTCGTGCTCACCGACGCCGAGCGGGCGCTGCTGGCCGAGTGGCTCGACAAGGTGGCTTCGCCTCGTGAGCAGAAAGCGTCGCCATAGCCGCTTTTTCTGCTCACGAGGCCGAAGGCCACCTACTCGACCGCGTACACCTCGAGGTCGGCCGGCGCGCCCTTGAGGCGCAGCCGGCGGCGGCGCCGCACGGAGACCGTGGTCGCGTCGAGGCAGCGCAGCAGATCGCCGGAGATGAGGATCTCGTCGGCCTTCGCGGCCTCGCCGAGACGTGCCGCGGTGTTCACCGCGACGCCCAGGTAGTCGCCGCCGACGCGCCGCGGCCGCCCGGAGTGCAGCCCGGCCCGCATCCGCGGGTTCCAGCCCTCGACGTGGAGCCCGCCGAGCCGGCGCCGGGCCTCGACGACGGCCGCCAGCGCGGCGGCGGGGTCGGCGAAGGCGACCATCAGCCCGTCGCCGAGGCGCTTCACGACGGTGCCCGCGTGCTCGGTCATCGGCGGTTCCCAGGCGTCGCCGACCTCGCGCAGGACCCGCAGCACCTCGTCGTCGCCCGCCTGCAGGCCCCAGCGGGAGAACTCCACGAGGTCGGTGAACACGAGCACCACCTCGCGGTCGCCGCCGCCGCGCCCCAGCCGCTCGAGCACCGACTGCCAGACCTGCAGGCCGCCCAGACCCAGCTCGCGGGTGACCCCGGGACGGTCGCCGGTCAGCCCGACGACCGCCCGCCCCACGGCCTCGGTGTGGCGGGCGCCGCCGAGGGAGAGCGGGTCGCCGAAGTGGGCATCGCCGGGCAGGACGCTCCGCAGCCGCTTCACGGCCTGCTGGAGCGCGGGGGAGCGGTCCAGCTCCCGGGCCCGCGTACCCGCCCGGGCGGCCCCGGCGCGCAGGCGCGCGAGGCGGTCGGCGGCTGCGGAGGTCTGCTCGGCCACCGCGTCGTCGTCCTCGTCCACGGGGGAGTTCTACCGGGGACGATCGAACCCGGCAGAACCAGGGCGATCACGCCACATCAGGCCAGCAGGCCGTCGAAGACCTGCTGCTCGACGGCGTCGACGAGGTCGGTCAGCGCCACGCGCTCGGGGCGGTACCACTCGATCAGCGAGTTCACCGTCCCCGACACCAGCCGCGCGGCCACCACCGGGTCGATCTCGGGGCGGGTCGCGCCCGCCTCGGTGGCCTCGCGGACGAGCGCGGCCACGGCCTGGTCGAACTCGCGGCGGCGGCCCATCGCCCACCGTTCGGTCTCGGTGTTGCCGCGCAGGCGCAGGAGCAGCGTCACGTAGGGCAGCTCGGTGGCGAGGACCTCGACCTGCCGGCGCACGATGTGGCGCAGGCGCGCCACCGCCGGGCCCCCGACGGCGTCCGCCTCGCCGAGGACGCCGAACAGGCCGTCCAGGGCGCGGTCGAGCGCCCCGCGCAGCAGCGCCTCCTTGCCGGAGACGTGGTGGTAGAAGGACGACTTCGTGATCCCCGCGGCGCGGGAGAGGTCCTCCATGCTGGTGGCGTCGTAGCCCCGGTCCAGGAACGCGTGGGCCGCCACCTCGACCAGCGAGTCCAGCGTGTACGGCTCGGCGTTGGTCGGCCGCCGTCCGGGCCGACGGGCCGCCGTGTCCTCGCGCGTGGCGCTCATCCCCGGGCTCCCGTCATGATCTCCCGCATCCTGTGGCCCCCCGCGCCCGCGGTCGGTGCGCGGCCGATCGGAGGAGTGTTGCCGACCACGTCGGCTGCTATCGTACCCACCGAACGGTCGTTCGGCACAGGGAGGAACGTCGATGACGACGCTGGAGGCGCACGGGGTGGGTGCGGACCTGGCCCCGGCCGGGGACGCCCGCAACGCCACCCGCACGATCGCCGCCCCCCTGCGCCGCGCCCTCGCCGTGGCGCCGGACGCGACCGCGGTGGTCTGCCCGCACGCGACCCTGACCTACCGCGAGCTCGGGGCCCGGGTCCGGCGCCTGATCGCGGCGTGCGCGGCCCTCGGCCTGCGCCGCGGCGACCGGGTCGCGGTGCTCGGGCCGAACTGCCACCGCTACCTCGAGCTGCACCTCGCGCTGCCGATCGCGGGCCTCGTCATCGTCCCGCTCAACACCCGCCACTCCGACCCGGAGCGGTGCTACTCCCTCGCCGACTCCGGGACGCGGGTCCTCTTCACCGACCGGGACGTCGCGGGGGTGGCGGACCTCGACGTCCGGGTGGTCGGCCTCGGCGACGAGTACGAGGCGCTGCTCGACGACGCCGAGGACGGCGGGGCCCTGCCCGACGGCGCCGATGCGCCCGGCGAGCACGACCTCGCGGGGATCTTCTACACCGGCGGGACGACGGGCGCGGCCAAGGGCGTCATGCTCACCCACGGCAACCTCGTCGCCAACGCCCTGCACTTCATGGCGTGCTGGCCGTTCACCGAGGACACCCGGTTCATGGT
>JAVXWR010000207.1:0-9911 GCA_032230725.1 Actinomycetota bacterium | reverse complement strand
CCCGCGACGCGATGCTCCGCGGGGTCGTCAAGTCGAACTGGTACCTGACGAGCGTGCAGGCCGGGTTCGAGCCGTGGACCGGTGGCACCGGGCTGCGCACCAACTCGTTCTCGGTGACGCGCAACGGTCAGTGATCCCGGAGCCGGCCCGTTGATGTCAGAAAAGTCCCGTTGCCGACATCCAGTGTCGGCAACGGGACTTTTCTGACGTGCGGGGGGGGTGCGTCAGCGCGCCCCGCGCAGCCCGAGGATCTCCAGCCACGAGGCGAGCCCGTCGAGGGCCGCCTTCGCGCCTGCCTCGGTCTCCGGAGCCGGGTCGAACGTGCGCGCCTCGCCCTCGCCGGAGACACGCTGACCGGCGAACGGGATCGGCACCGTGCCCGCGACCACCATCTGCAGCCCGACCAGCACGGGGATCAGTGCCTCGGCGGCCCGGGCCCCCGCGGCGACGCCGCCGTAGCTGACCAGGGCGACCGGCTTGCGCGCCCACTCCTTGTTGAGGTGGTCGAGCGCGTTCTTCAGGGCGGCGTTGTAGCTGTGGTTGTACTCGGGGAAGACGATCGCGAAGGCGTCCGCACGGGCGATCGTGGCGCTGAAGGCCTTGGTCGAGTCCAGCGTGTAGCGGGCGAACCGGGGGTGCTCCGGCTCGGCGAACATCGGCAGGGCCACGTCGGCGAGGTCGACGATCTCGACGTCGAAGGCCTCGTACTGGCGGGCGTAGTCGCCGAACCACCGCGCGAGCGGCTCACCGACCCGGCCCGGTCGCGTGCTCGCGACGATGATCTGCAGCAGGGGGCGTTGCTGCTCGTCGGTCATGGGACTCCTCGTCCAGAAGTTGGTTGTCGGCACAACCATCGTGCCCCCGCCGCAGCCTCCGACGCTGTCGGGGACCCCGTTTAGTCTGGTTCCCGTGGCCGAGATGACACCCCTGCTCACGCGATCCGACCTGCGCGGCGGGGTCCCCGGGCCCGCGGGGCTGCGCGCGATGCTGCCGCGGGCGGAGATGGACGTCGACGCGGTGGTCGAGAAGGTCCGCCCGATCCTCGACGCGGTGCGCGATCGCGGGGTCGACGCGGTGCTGGAGTACGGCGAGCGCTTCGACGGGGTGCGCTCGGAGTCGGTCCGGGTCCCGACGACGGCCCTGCGCGAGGCTCTCGAGGCGGTCGACGCGCAGGTGCGCGAGGCACTGGAGACCTCGATCGCCCGGGCCCGCGCCGTCCACGCCGACCAGCGGCGTACCGACACCACCACGCAGGTCGTCCCCGGCGGCACCGTCACCGAGCGGTGGGTGCCGGTGGCGCGCGTCGGGCTGTACGCGCCGGGCGGGCTGGCCGTCTACCCGTCCAGCGTGGTCATGAACGTCGTGCCGGCGCAGGCGGCCGGGGTGGAGGGCCTGGTCGTGTGCTCGCCCCCGCAGCGGGAGTTCGGCGGGCGGCCGCACCCGCTGATCCTCGCGGCGGCGGCCCTGCTCGACGTCGACGAGGTGTGGGCCGTCGGCGGTGCGCAGGCGGTGGCGCTGCTGGCCTACGGGGGCACCGACACGGACGGGGCCGAGCTCGAGCCGGTCGACATGGTCACCGGGCCCGGCAACGTCTACGTCACCGCTGCCAAGCGCACGCTGCGCGGACGCATCGGCATCGACTCCGAGGCCGGCACCACCGAGATCGCGATCCTGGCCGACGCGACGGCCGACCCGGTGCACGTCGCCGCGGACCTCATCAGCCAGGCCGAGCACGACCCGGCGGCCGCCTCGGTGCTGGTCACGACGTCGCCGGAGCTGGCCGACGCCGTCGACGCCGAGCTCGCGAGCCAGGTCGGCACCACCAAGCACGACGAGCGGGTCCGCACCGCCCTCGCGGGGCCGCAGTCCGGGACGATCCTCGTCACCGACCTCGACGACGGGCTCCGCGTGGTCGACGCCTACGCCGCGGAGCACCTGGAGATCCAGACCGAGGACGCGCCGCGGGTGGCCGCCCGGGTGCGCAACGCCGGCGCCGTCTTCGTCGGCGCGCACAGCCCGGTATCCCTCGGGGACTACTGTGCCGGGTCGAACCACGTGCTGCCCACCGGCGGCTGCGCCCGGCACTCGAGCGGGCTGTCCGTGCAGACGTTCCTGCGTGGCATCCACGTCGTCGACTACACCGAGGACGCGCTGCGCGAGGTGGCCGACCGGGTGGTCGCGCTCGCCGAGGCCGAGGACCTGCCTGCGCACGGCCAGGCGGTCGCGGCGCGGTTCGGGACGCGGAAGGACCTCTCGAGCGAGGCTCGCGATGAGTGACGTGGCCGGGGCGAGCGCAGCGACGGGGACAGCGGCCGGGGCGAGCGCGGCGACGGGGAGAGCGGCCGGGGCGAGCGCAGCGACGGGGAGAGCGGTGGCCGCCGGGGTCGGGCTCGACGACCTGCCGCTGCGCGACGACCTGCGCGGCCGCAGCCCGTACGGCGCCCCCCAGCTCCGGGTGCCGGTCGCGCTCAACACCAACGAGAACCCGTTCCCGCCGCCGCCGGCTCTGGTCGACGACGTCGCCGTGGCCACCCGCGCGGCCGCCGCGACCCTGCACCGCTACCCGGACCGCGACCACGTCGCGCTGCGCACGGCACTCGCCGAGTACCTGACCCGCGCGACGGGCGTGCCGCTGGCGACCGAGAACCTCTGGGCGGCGAACGGGTCGAACGAGGTCCTCCAGCAGCTCCTGCAGGCCTTCGGCGGCCCGGGGCGGCTCGCGCTGGGCTTCGAGCCGAGCTACTCGATGCACCCGATCCTGGCCGCGGGCACCCGCACCGACTGGCTCCCGGCGCCCCGCCGGGCGGACTTCTCGCTCGACGCCGCGGCGGCGGTGGACGTCGTGCGTGAGCGCCGGCCCGACGTCCTGTTCGTCACCACCCCGAACAACCCCACCGGCCAGTCGATCGAGCTCGCCGAGCTGGCCGCGATCGCCGACGCCGCGCCGGGGATCGTCGTCGTCGACGAGGCCTACGTGGAGTTCTCCTCGGGCCCCAGCGCGTGCGAGCTGCTCGCGAGCCACGGCCACAAGCTGGTGGTGAGCCGCACGATGTCGAAGGCGTTCGCGTTCGCCGGCGGCCGGCTGGGCTACCAGGCGGCCGCGCCCGCCGTCGTCGACGCCCTCATGCTCGTCCGCCTGCCGTACCACCTCTCGGCGCTCACCCAGGCGGCCGCGCTGGCCGCCCTGCGCCACGCCGACGAGACCCTCGCGCTCGTCGGCACGCTGGCGAAGGAGCGGGACCGGATCGCCGCGGCGCTCGACGGGATGGGCTACTCCGTCGTCCCGTCGACGGCGAACTTCCTGCTCTACGGCGGGTTCCCCGAGCGTTTCGAGGACGCCCACGCCGCCTGGCAGGCCTACCTCGACGCCGGGGTGCTGATCCGCGACGTCGGGATCGCGGGGCACCTGCGGGTCACCGTCGGGACCCCCGAGGAGAACGACCGGTTCCTCGAGGTCAGCGCCGCGCTGCGCTGATCACGCACTCTCGGCGACAGCCGCCAGCTGCGCGGCCACGGTGCTCCAGCCGTCGTCGAACCCCAGCTCCTCGTGCCGCGCGCGGGACTCGGGATCGCCGTGGCGCACGAGGGCGCGGTACTCGGTGCCGTCCGGGTGCTCGGCGAGGATGATCTCGGCCGTCATGGCCACCGGTGCCGGGGCCGCGGGCCGCCACCCGCTGTCGATCGCGTTGGTGAACACGAGGCGCCGGCCCTCCTCGACGAGGAGGAAGCAGGCGTCGGCGTGCGGGACGAAGACCGCGCCGTCCTCGCTCATGCTGGTCACCAGCCCACCACCGGGCCGCACGTCGAGCCGCTCCACGCGGCAGCGGAGCGGGGCCGGGAGCCACCAGCGGGCGCAGGCCGCGGGGTCGGTCCAGGCCTTCCAGACGATGGCCGGCGAGGCCTTGATGACGCGCTCCAGGGCGAGGTCGAGGTCGGGGTTCACGGGTGCTCCTCGGGGTCGGTGACGAACCGTTCGAGACGGTCGGTGCGGCCCTCCCAGACCCGGCGTTGCTCGTCGAGCCAGTGCGCGACGACGTCGAGCCGGGCCCGGTCGAGCTCGCAGGTGCGGACCCGTCCGGACTTGGTCGTCCGGATCAGGCCGTGGGTCTCCAGCGTGCGGACGTGCTTCATGAACGAGGGGAGGGTCATGGGGAAGGGCCGGGCGAGGTCGCCGACCGTCGCCGGGCCACGACCGAGCCGCGTGACGACGGCGCGGCGGGTGGGGTCGGCGAGGGCCACGAGGACCCCGTCGAGCTCGTCATACTGTGCCACGCGGCACAGTGTTGCGCCAGGACGATACTGAGCGCAAGGGCAAAGTGTCCGTGCGGCGTCGAGTCAGCGGCGGTCGCGGGGCGCGCCCCGCACGTGCGCCCGCTCACCCTGCGGCCCGAAGAGGTTGAGGATCTCGGCCGCCTCGGAGCCGGGGTTGGTGACCGCATGGGGCAGGCGGGTGTCGAACTCGACGACCTCCCCGGGCGCCAGCAGCAGCTCCTGGTCGCCGAGCACGAGACGGACCCGGCCGGAGAGCACGTACATCCACTCGTAGCCCTCGTGGGTCTGTGGCTCGACGTCCCGTCCGGGATAGCCGGCCGGGAGGATCTGCTTGAACGCCTGCACCCCGCCCGGGCGGCGGGTGAGCGGCACGAACGTCGCCCCTTGCCGGGCGAACGACGGCATGCGGACCCGCGGGTCGCCGGTCGCGGGGGCGTCGACGAGCTCGTCGAGCGCCACCCCGAACGCCCGCGCGAGGGGCAGCAGCAGTTCGAGGGTCGGTCTGCGCCCGCCGGACTCGAGCCGCGAGAGCGTCGAGAGCGAGATCCCCGTCGACTCCGCGAGCTCGGTCAGCGTGATGTTCCGGGCGGTGCGCAGGGCCCGCAGCCGGGGGCCCACACCGTCGAGCACCGTCGTGAAGTCGTCCACCTTGCCGTTCTAGCAAGATTGTTTGCTGGCCGCCAGGACCCCGAGGCACCCTCGCAGTCATGGACGAGGAGACCTGGGACGCGGTGGTGATCGGCGGCGGCGCCGGGGGGCTGGCGACGGCCCTGACGCTGGCCCGGTCCCGACGGCGGGTGCTGGTCGTCGACGCGGGCGAGCCCCGGAACGCCCCGGCCGACGGGGTCCACAACTACCTCGGGCGCGAGGGCACCCCGCCCGGCGAGCTGACCGCGATCGGCCGGGCCGAGGTGGGGGGCTACGGCGGCGTCGTCCGCCCCGCGCGCGTGGTGTCCGCGTCGGCCGCGCCCGAGGGCGGGTTCGCCCTCGGGCTCGAATCAGACGAGTACGGCGACCCGGCGGGCGCGCTGCGGGCGCGTCGGGTGGTCCTCGCGACCGGCGTCGTCGACGAGCTGCCCGACGTCACCGGGCTGCGGGAGCGCTGGGGTCGCGACGTGCTGCACTGCCCGTACTGCCACGGGTGGGAGGTGCGGGACCGCCGCGTCGGCGTGCTCGCGACGAGCCCCCTCGCCCTGCACCACGTCGGCCTGATGCGCCAGCTCACCGACGACGTCGTGCTGCTGCTGAACGACGCGTTCGTCCCGGAGCGCCACGCCGCCGACGAGCTCGACGCCCGCGGAGTGGAGGTCGTGCCGGGCGTGGTGTCGGCGGTCGAGGTCGCCGACGACGCGCTGCGCGGGGTCCGGCTCGCCGACGGCACCGTCGTGGGGCTCGACGCCCTGCTCGTGCCCACGGTGGCCCGGGCCCGCGCCGACGTCGCTCGGCTGCTCGGCCTCGCGCCGACCGAGCAGTGGATGGGGGAGGCCCTGCTGGGCGAGGTGATCGAGGTCGACGCGCGGGGCGAGACCGCGGTCCCGGGGGTGTGGGCGGTCGGGAACGTGGCCGACCTGCGCGCGACGGTGATCGCGTCGGCCGCGTCGGGCACCGCCGTCGCCGCCCATCTCAACGCCGACCTCGTCGCCGAGGACGGCCGCCTCGCCGTCCTCGCCCACCGCGACGGCAGCCCCGCGTTCTGGGAGCGCTTCTACGCCGACCGCGACCAGGTGTGGAGCGGGCGGGTCAACGCGGTGCTCGGCGCCGTCGGCGAGGGCCTCGAGCCCGGCACGGCGCTCGACCTCGGCGCGGGGGAGGGCGGCGACGCCCTCTGGCTCGCGGGCCGCGGCTGGAAGGTGACCGCGGTCGACGTCGCGCAGACCGCGTGCGAGCGGATCACCGAGCGGGCCGGCGGGTCGGGCCGGGGCGAGCGGAGCGACGGGGAAGGACGGTCGGTGCGCACCGAGCGCCACGACCTCACCGAGACCTTCCCCGACGGGACGTTCGACCTGGTCAGCGCGCAGTACCTGCACTCGCCGTCGTCGGACTTCCCCCGCACGGCGATCCTGCGCCGCGCCGCGGAGGCGGTCGCGCCCGGCGGGACCCTGCTCGTGGTGGGCCACGGTCGGCTGGCTCCGTGGTCATGGGATCCGACGCTGCGGATGGCGACCGCGCCGGAGGTGCTGGCCTCGTTGGACCTCGACGACGGGGCCTGGGACGTCGTGCGCTGCGAGTCCCCGGAGCGCAGCGCGACCGGCCCCGACGGGCAGGAGGCGACGATCACCGACGAGATCGTGCAGGTGCGCAAGCGCTCGTGAGCAGAAAATGCGGTGATAGCCGCACTTTCTGCTCACGAGCCGGAGGCACCTAGGATGACCCCGTGAGCCGCACCGGACGCGTCGAGCGCGTGACCAAGGAGTCGAGCGTCCTCGTCGAGATCGACCTCGACGGGACCGGGCGTACCGAGGTCGCGACCGGGGTGGCGTTCTTCGACCACATGCTCGACGCGCTGGGCAAGCACGGCTCGCTCGACCTCGTCGTCCGGGCGAGCGGTGACGTCGAGATCGACGCCCACCACACCGTCGAGGACGTCGCGATCGTCTTCGGACAGGCCCTCAAGCAGGCCCTCGGCGACAAGTCGGGGATCCGGCGCTTCGGCGACGCCTGGATCCCGATGGACGAGGCCCTCGCGCAGGCCGTCGTCGACGTCTCCGGGCGGCCCTACTGTGTGCACACCGGCGAGCCCGGATCGATGGCCGGGTTCGTGGTCGGCGGGAACTACCCGACGGTGCTCAACCGGCACGTCTTCGAGTCGATCGCCTTCCACGCCGGCATCGCCCTGCACGTGCGGGTCACCGGCGGCCGCGACCCGCACCACATCACCGAGGCCGAGTACAAGGCGGTCGCCCGGGCGCTGCGGGCCGCCACCGAGCCCGACGCGCGACTCGCGGGCGGCACCGCGTCGACCAAGGGCGTCCTGGAGTCGTGACCCGCCGGCACGGCCGGTGAGCGGCACCGAACTCCTGGCCCTCGGACTGCTCCTGGTGGCCGGGTTCCTCGTCGGCGGAGTGGTGTCCTTCGCCCGCGCGAAGCGGTGGATCCCGACGGGGATCCTCACGGTGCTCGCCGCCCTCGCGGTCGTCGGCGCGGTCCTGCGTCTCGTGTCCGCCTGAACCGGCCGGACCGTCGGAGCGCCCACGGTTGGATCGGCCCCGGCGGGGAATCACCGTGTCGGCGGAGGGCG
The DNA here is from genome assembly GCA_032230725.1 of Actinomycetota bacterium. Classification (GTDB taxonomy): domain Bacteria; phylum Actinomycetota; class Actinomycetes; order Mycobacteriales; family Pseudonocardiaceae; genus Actinomycetospora. Next base: position 2,401 of record JAVXWR010000207.1, on the reverse strand, counting down.
GGTGGGGACGGTGCAGCGGGACGGCGCGTCGACGTGGGCGGAGCGGGCGCACGTCCTGACGTCGTCCGCCGAGGCCCGCGCGCTCTACGACGACTGGGCCCCCACCTACGACGGCGACATCGCGGGGCCGGACGGTGAGGGCTACCCCCTCCCCGGGGTCGTCGCGGACCTCGTGGCACGGCTGGACGAGTCCACCGCCGACGTCCTGGACGCCGCCTGCGGCACGAGACTGGTCGGCGAGGCCCTCGCACGGCACGGCTTCACCTCGGTGGACGGCCTCGACGTCTCCCCGCGGATGCTGTCCCTCGCCCGGGCCCGCCACGTCTACCACGACCTCGGGCCCGCCGACCTGAGCAAGCGAGTTCCCGGCGCGGGCGACAAGTTCGGCGTCGTGACTTGCGTCAACGCCTTCGAGCCCGGTCACCTGCCGCGCTCGGCGCTCGTCGAGTTCGCCCGCGTGGTGCACCGCGGCGGCCACATCGTGCTGACGGTGGGCATCGAGCGCCGCGGCGAGATCGAGAAGCACGTGCAGCAGCTCGCCGACCGGGGGGTGGTGCGCCTCGTCGAGGCCTCCGAGGCGTTGCTGCACCCCTCGACCGGCGAGTGCCACGTCGTCGTCGTCCTCGAGATCGTCGGGTCCTCGCGGGGGTCCGGCCCTCGCTGGTGAGGGCTCGGTAGCGTGGGCGGTATGCCGGGAACTCCTTCGGTCGTGGTGCTCGACTACGGCTCGGGCAACCTGCGCTCCGCGGAGCGCGCCCTCGAGCGTGCCGGGGCGAAGGTCGAGGTCACCGCGGACGCCCGCGCGGCCCGGGAGGCCGACGGCCTGGTGGTGCCCGGAGTGGGCGCCTTCGCGTCGTGCGCGGCGGGCTTGCGCGCGGTGGGCGGCGAGCGGATCCTCGAGCAGCGCCTCGCCGGCGGGCGACCGGTGCTCGGCATCTGCGTGGGGATGCAGGTCCTCTTCGAGCGCGGCGTCGAGTTCGGCGAGGAGGCCGAGGGCGCGGGCCAGTGGCCCGGCACCGTCGAGAAGCTGCAGGCCGACGTGCTGCCGCACATGGGCTGGAACACGGTCCGGCCGCCCGCGGACTCCGTGCTGTTCGCCGGCATGCCCGACGACGAGCGCTTCTACTTCGTGCACTCCTTCGCCGCGAAGCGCTGGGAGGTCGAGCCGCAGCACCCGTTCCTCCCCGCGAAGCTGACCTACGCCCACCACGGCGAGGACTTCGTCGCCGCGGTGGAGGACGGCCCGCTCGCGGCGACGCAGTTCCACCCCGAGAAGTCCGGCGAGGCCGGGCGACGCCTGCTCGTGAACTGGCTCGAGAGTCTCCGGTAATTCGTCGCGTTGCGGCTGTCGAAGCCCGCGCTCCCCGTTCGACGCGCTGGTGACGGCCGGCGACGAGCCCGGCCCCGAGGCCCCTGGAGGGACCCGATGCGCTACATGATGATCATGCAGGCCCCGGAGTCGATGTCGATCGGCGCGACCGACGGTCCGCCGCCGGAGGAGGTGTTCGAGGCGATGGGCCGCTTCAACACGGCCCTCGTCGAGGCCGGGGTGCTGCTCGCGGCCGAGGGGCTGGCGCCCTCGGCGGAGGGCTTCGAGGTGACCCACGACGGCGAGGCCCCCACCGTCACCGACGGGCCGTTCGCCGAGGCCCGCGAACTGGTCGCGGGATTCTGGATCCTCGACGTCGCGACGCGCGCCGAGGCCGAGCAGTGGGCGCGTCGCTGCCCGATCGGGCCGGGGGTCCGCCTCGAGGTGCGGCGCATCCCCGACATGCGCGAGTTCGAGGGCGTCGCGTCCGCCGAGGTGCTCGACGCCGAGGCCGCGTTGCGGGCCCGCGTCGCCGAGCGCGCGGTGCAGTACGAGCAGTCCGGTTCCTGAGGAGGGATGGCGATGGCGCGCTACATGCTGGTCCTGAAGTACGACGAGGCCGTCGCGATGGCTACCCCGCCCGACCCGGCCGTCTTCGAGGAGATGGGCCGCTTCAACACCGCGATGGTCGACGCCGGGGTGCTGCTCGCGGGCGAGGGGCTCGCCCCGAGCTCGCAGGGCTCGGTCGTGACGTTCCCGGACGGCGACGGCGACGGACCCACCGTCAGCGACGGCCCGTTCAGCGAGGCCCGCGAGCTGATCGGCGGGTTCTGGATCCTCAAGGTCGACTCGCTCGAGGAGGCGGTGTCGTGGGCGCGCCGCGCCCCGTTCCGGACCGGGGAGCGGATCGAGGTCCGGCGGGTCACCGAGGCCGAGGACTTCGAGGGCATCGCGCCGGAGGGTGTGCTGGAGCAGGAGGCGGAACTGCGCGAGCGCGCCGAGCAGCAGCACGGCGCCTGATCCGACGAGGGGCGAGCGGAGCGACGGGGACCCGACGGTGGGGCGAGCGGAGCGACGGGACCCGACGGTGGG
>JAVXWR010000682.1:0-8667 GCA_032230725.1 Actinomycetota bacterium | reverse complement strand
GCCCGCACGCCCTGGGTGATCGCCACCTCCTTCACGAGGTAGCGGAACGTCATGATGTTGTCGGCCATGCTCAGCGCGTCGGCGTAGCGCAGGTCGATCTCCTGCTGGCCGGGCCCGCCCTCGTGGTGGGAGAACTCGACCGAGATCCCCATGGCCTCGAGCGCCTCGATGCAGCGCCGCCGGAAGTGCGGGGCCACGTCGTGGCTGGCCTGGTCGAAGTAGCCGCCGGTGTCCGCCGGGACCGGCGGGGTCCCGTCGTCGGGCAGGCCCCGCAGCAGGTAGAACTCGATCTCCGGGTGGACGTAGCAGGTGAAGCCCGCCTCGGCGGCCCGGGAGAGCGCGCGACGCAGCACGTGGCGGGGATCGGCCCACGACGGCGAGCCGTCCGGCATCGTGATGTCGCAGAGCATCCGGGCCGAGTAGTGGTCGCCCTCGCCGTCCTCCCAGGGCAGCACCTGGAACGTCGACGGGTCCGGCTTCGCGACCATGTCCGACTCGTAGACGCGGCTGAAGCCCTCGATGGACGAGCCGTCGAACCCGATCCCCTCGGCGAACGCGCCCTCGAGCTCGGCCGGCGCGATGGCGACCGACTTGAGGTACCCGAGCACGTCGGTGAACCAGAGCCGCACGAAGCGGATGTCGCGCTCGTCGAGCGTTCGCAGGACGAACTCCTGCTGCCGATCCATGTCCGGAGACCCTAAGGAGACCGTGTTACAAGGACGTCACAGGGGGGTCCTACCCTCCGCCCCCTTTCGGGGTCGTTGCTCACCCGTTGTCAGGACAGCGCGCATTCGGCGGAGCCGGGGTCCCGTCCACGAGGTAGCGGGTCACGATGTCGTCCACGCACGGGAAGCGCTGGAACGACGCGGTGTGCTGGTCCCCGACCTTGGTCAGCAGCGAGCCGTTCAGGTCCTTCGCGAGGTTGACGCCGGCCTGGTAGGGCGTCGCCGGGTCGTCGGTGGTGGAGACGACGAGCGGCGGGGCGAGACCGGGCACCTGCGGCACGTGCGGTCCCCCGGTCACCGGCGCCGGCCAGAAGGCGCAGGCGTCGAGGGCCGGGCTCGGGCCGCGACCGGAGTCGAGGAACGGGGCGGCGTCGTCGTAGCGCCGCGCGCGGTCGAGCGACTGGGCGGGGTCGGTGACGCGCGGGTCGTCCACGCAGCGCACGGCGTTGAACGCGTCCTGCTCCGGGGAGTAGGTGCCGTCCGGGGCGCGGTCGTAGTAGTCGTCGGCGAGCCCCATGAGGGTCTGCCCCTGGCCGCGGGCGAGCTCGGTGAGCCCCTGACGGAGATCCGGCCACTGCGAGGTGGCGTAGAGCGCCTGGATGGTGCCCTGCTGGGCGTCGCCGTAGGAGAGCCGGCGGCCGTCGGGGAGCGGGATCGGCTTCGCGAGCAGCGGACGGGACATCGCCTGGAAGCGGGCGGTGGCCTGGCCCGGGTCGGCGCCGAGGGGGCAGCCGGGCTTCGTGGCGCAGTCCTTCGCGAACGCCTCGAACACGCCCTGGAACCCGCGGCCCTGGTCGATGAGCGCCTCGGTCGGGTCCTGGTCGGGGTCCACGGCGCCGTCGAGGACCATCGCGCGGACGTTGCGCGGGAACTCCTCGGCGTAGGTGGAGCCGATCCGCGTGCCGTAGGAGTAGCCCAGGTAGGTCAGCTGCCTGTCCCCGACGACGCCGCGCAGCACGTCCATGTCGCGGGCGACGTCGCGGGTGCCGACGTTCGCGAGCAGGGCGGTCCCCGTCTTCTGGGCGCAGCCGCCGGCGGTCTGGCGGGCCGCCGCCTCGGCGCGGGCGACGCCCGCCGGGGACGGGTCGAGGAGGTCGGTGCCGCGCTGGGCGTCCTGCTCGGCGGCGGTCAGGCAGTGGATCGTCGGGGTGCTCGCGCCGATCCCCCGCGGGTCGAACCCGACGAGGTCGAAGCGCCGCGCCACCTCGGTGTTCTCCATCAGGATCGCGAGCTGGGAGGAGATCTCGACGCCGGACGCGCCGGGCCCGCCCGGGTTGACCAGCAGCGACCCGATGCGCTGGGTCGGGTCGGTGGCCTTCAGGCGGGAGATCGCGAGCTGCGCCGTCGGGCCCTGCGGGTTCGCGTAGTCGATCGGCACCTCGATCTTCGCGCACTGGAGGCCGGGCAGCGCGTAGTACTGGCGCTGCTCGTCGGTGGTGGCCAGCGGCAGGCACGAGCCCCACGCCGGGCGCTGCGCGTAGAACCGCTCGAGGCCGGCCGGGACGGCGCCCGGGGCCGGGGCCGCACCGCTCGGGGGGACCGACGACGAGGTGGCGGTGGGCGCGGGCGCGGCGGCGGCGCACCCCGCGGCGGTCACCAGGACCGCGGCCGCCGCGACGAGTCGCAGCACCGTCCGGGTCCGGGTGCGCCGCGGCCCGACGGGTCCGGGGGCCGCGGCGCCGACGCCGTCGTGCCCACCGCAGGTCCGTGCGCCCCGTCGCCTCACCGGGCCATCCTCGCAACCGCCGCGTGGGCGCCACGTCCGCCCCCAGTCGGGCACAGCGCCCGCCGTCGTGGGTGGGGCGGGTTGTGAAGCTCGTCCCACCCGGCCCCCGGTCGCTTCGCGCGGGCGGTCCGCGGTGCAAGGCTCGCCGGAGTCCGACCACGATCCCTCGGCACGCCCGGGGACCCGCACCGCGGGCCTCGAGGCAGGAGGACATGACGATGACGTCACCCGTACCGCAGGCTGCCCCGCGCACCCCGAAGCGCGTCCGTATCCATCACCTGCAGCAGTGGAAGGACGCGGGCGAGCGCTGGCCGATGCTCACCGCCTACGACTTCCCCACCGCGAAGATCTTCGACGGGGCCGGGATCCCCGTGCTGCTGGTGGGTGACTCCGCGGCGAACAACGTGCTCGGCTACGACTCGACCGTCCCGGTGTCGGTCGACGAGCTGCTCATGCTGACCAAGGCCGTCGTCCGTGGGACGTCGCGGGCCCTCGTCGTCGCCGACCTGCCCTTCGGCTCGTACCAGGCCTCCCCGACACAGGCCCTCGAGACCGCGGTGCGCTTCTTCAAGGAGGGCGGGGCGGCGGCGGTCAAGCTCGAGGGCGGCGCGCAGTACGCGGGCCAGATCCGGGCACTCTCCGACGCCGGCATCCCCGTGATGGCCCACCTCGGCTTCACCCCGCAGAGCGAGCACGCCCTCGGCGGGTTCCGGGTGCAGGGCCGGGGCGCGGGTGCCGACAAGCTGATCGAGGACGCGCTGGCCGTCCAGGCCGCGGGCGCCTTCGCCGTCGTGCTCGAGATGGTCCCGGCCGACGTCGCGAAGCGGGTGACCGCCGAGCTGCGGGTGCCCACCATCGGGATCGGCGCCGGTCCGGACACCGACGCGCAGGTGCTCGTGTGGCCGGACATGGCCGGACTGAACACCGGGCGTGTCCCGCGGTTCGTCAAGCGCTACGCCGACCTGGCCGGGGTGCTGTCCGAGGCGGCCGAGCAGTACGCGCGCGAGGTCCGCGAGGGCGTGTACCCGACGGCGGAGCATTCGTTCGAGTAGGTGGCCTCCGGCCTCGTGAGCACTTTCTGTCGCTATGACGACAGAAAGTGCTCACCAGGCGGCCGCCACTTCGCGGTGCAGTGCGGCCACGGCGTCGTCCGCTGCGCGAGATACCCCGGTGAAGCCCAGGAACCCGTGTACGAGCGATGGGTGCTCACGCAGGCGCACGTCGACCCCGGCCGCGGCGAGCGCGTCGGCGAAGGCGTGTCCGGCGTCGCGCAGCGGGTCGAACCCCGCGGTCGCGACGATCGTGGGGCCGAGTCCGGCGAGATCGGCCCGCAGCGGGGAGAGCCGCGGTTCGCCGCGGGGTGAGGTGCCGGCGAGGTAGAGCCTGCTGCACGCCACGACGTCGGCGGCGGTGAGGAAGAAGCCGTCGCCGTTCTCGCGGACCGACGGGTACCGGCCCTCGAAGTCCGGCGGCGGGTAGATCAGCAGGGTCACGGCGGCCGGGGCACCCGCGTCGCGGCGGGCGAGGGCGGCGGCGGCCACGAGGTTGGCCCCGGCGTTGTCCCCGGCGAGCCCGAGCCGGGCGGGGTCGGCGTGCCAGCGGTCGGCGTGCTCGACCACCCACGCGACCGCGCCGAGGACGTCGTCGAGCGGGGCGGGGAACGGGTGCTCGGGCGCGAGGCGGTGGTCGACGGCGACGACGACGGCGTGGGTGTCGTCGGCGAGGCGCTGGATCACCGGGTCGTAGGCGTCGCCGCCCCCGAGGACCCAGCCACCCCCGTGCACACCGACCACGAGCGCGCCGGATTCCTCCCCGGCCGGGCGGTGCACACGCAGCGGAACCGGGGCGCCGGTGACGAGCTCCGGGGCGCGATCGACGGGTCGCGCGGTCTCGGCCATCAGGGCGGCGTACCGCGCCCGCGCCGCGGCGATCCCCTCCGGGGAGTCGGTAGCGGCGAACGTGGCGGGCTCGCCCCGGTCACGCAGGCGGGCGAGCAGGTCCGCGACCTCGGGGTCGAGACCGACCGGGGCGGCGCCGCCCGCGTCCGGATCCGGGGAAGCCACACCAGGACCCTACGGGCGACACCACTCCACCGTGTGCTAGGCCATGTGGGGGAACGGGGTCACACTGTGACTCACCTCCGCAGGCCTGCGCCGTTGCCGAATCGACACCTGCGCCGGGGGCAACCGGGTCCGGGACGACACGTCTGACTCCATGTCGGGCTCGATCGATCACGAACGGGCCCGGTGCACCGACCCGGCCGACCGGCCCGCTCCCGACGAGAAGGATCCCGCGCTCCCGATGGCACTGCCCTGGCCCCACAACACCCCGACCCTCCCCCGCGTCGCTCTGACGGACCTGCGCGCCGATCACCCCGCGACGACCGCCCGCACGACGCCGGAGTGGCTCGTCCGTGCCCGCGAGATCGCCACCTCGCCGGTCACCGCCCTCGTCGTCATGCTGCTGGGCCTGCTCGGCCTGTTCGTGCTGCCGATGGTGGGCCTGCCGTTCGTGGCCCTCGTCGTGCTGCCGATCGTGATCTACCAGCTCCGAGCCGAGCAGCGTCACCAGCTGCGCGTCGGCCGGCGCTGACGCGACCGGGCCCCGGCACACCACCGCCCCCGGTTCCTCGTGGAGCCGGGGGCGGTGGCGTGCGGGGTCAGTAGGAGTTCACGCCCGACGACGCGGCGGCGCCGACGATCGCGATGATGACGAAGACGATGAAGATCACGCCGAGCGCGAGGACGATGTAGCCGACGATCAGGCCCGCGAGCGCCAGGCCGTCGCCCGTCTCGTGCCCCTCCCGGATCTGGCGGCGGGCGATGTGCCCGCAGATCACGCCGCCGATCGCGGTGATGTAGAAGAAGAGCCCGAGCAGCGAGAGCACCAGCGAGACGATCGCGAGACCGTTGGTCGGCCCGGCGCCGGAGCCTGGGTAGCCGTAGGACGCGGGCTGCGGGTACCCGGGCTGGCCGTAGGCCGGCTGCCCGTAGCCCGACTGCGGGTAGCCGGGCTGGCCGTAGCCCTGCTGGCCGTACCCGGTCTGCTCGTAGCCGGGCTGGCCGTACCCCTGCTGGCCGTACCCGGTCTGCGGCTGGCCGGGCTGGGCGTAGGACCCCGAGTCGGACCCGGACGAGTCCGGAGCCCCGCCGGGATGGGCGGTCGGGGGCGGGTGGCCCGGACCCTGGTCGCGCTCGGAGCCCGGATCCGCGCCGGTCGATCCGGCCTGCTCGCCCTGCGGCCTCGCGAACGGGTCCCCGTCCCGTGGCTCGCGATCCGGCTCACTCATCTGGTCCACCCCAACCCGGACCGCCGCGGCGTCCGTCCCTCGTCCTGGGTGGCGGATCGAGGCCACCCCGTGTGACGGGGCATCTTCGCACGCATCCGCGACACCGACCGCCGAACGGCGCGAATCGGGCCGATCCGGGGGCGCCGGCCGGGGTCGGAGCCGCGCACCCGGGTTCCGCACCGTCGAGGGCACAATGCGCACGTCCGCGGGCCTCGGAACCTGCCCCCAGTGCCCGTGATCAAGGAAGACAGGACGCGCGTCCGGGGGCGACGTCGAGCTCAGGAGGACGAGCCCCGCGCCGGTCCCGACGACGGGCCGGCTCCGGTGCCGCCGGGCACGGACGGCTTCGTCGGGACGGACGGCTTCGTCGGGACCGAGGGGACCGACGGCGCGGTGGACGGCGGCGGGGTGGTGGACCGCGGGGGTGGCGTGGGCTTCGTCGGCGTCGGGTTCGTCGGCAGGTGCGGTCGGGTGGGCCGCGTGGAGGGGGGTGCCGGGCGCGACGTCGGGGGCGGAGTGGGCCGCGTCGTCGAGGGCAGCGTCGTGGTCGCCGGGGGCGTGGGCCGGCCCGTCGAGCCGTGGACACCCGGAGCACCCGGCCACGAGGAGCCCGGGGCGTGCGACGAGCCGCCGCCGCTGGAGCCCGGCGCCGTGACGGGGCCGGGGCCGGCAGGGGCCGCGGCGAGCGGGGCCGACGGCGCCGGACCCGCTCCCCCGCCGAGCTCCCCCGGGCCGGGCAGCGGCCCGCGCTGCGCGCGCAGGTCGACCTGCGGAGCGATCGGCGGGACGGCGGGCGCGGGCGACGGGCCGAGGTCGGTGATCGTGGGCGCGACGATTCCGGTGGGGACCACCGCCGGACCCTGCGGGGTCGGGCTCGAGACCGCGAACAGGCCCCCGAGTCCCGGAGCCATCGCCAGCGAGGTCGAGGTGCCCGTGACGGTCTGGAAGACGGCCGTGCTCACCGCCGCGGCGCCCACGACCGACACGCCAGCCACCGCGAACCGACGTCGCCGCACCCCGCCGTCGCCCTCGGTGAGCCGGATCCACGCCGCGCCGCCCGACGCCGTCCTCGGTTCCACCGTGTCCTCCTACTGCTCCCGCACCGCCGCCTCCCTGGGGAGGAGGTCCACGGCACCCGGGCACCTGCCCTGGGTCCGGGCGCCGTGTACTGAGTCAAACGGACCAGAGGTGTAGTCGTCCTTCTGACGATCAGGCGGCATGTCATGCGTCCGAGTGGGCGCACGCATCACACGACGGAGCCGGTCCACGACACGGCGTCGACATGCGTGGACGTCGGCCCGCCGCGCCCCGCCCGCCGCTCGCCGCGTCACACCGGGCAGCGACGCGCGGCCGTCCGTGGGCGGTCGGGCCTCCGTCATCCCCCGAACAGCCCTACGATCCCGGCGTGCCCACTGCCGCACCCGCATCCCGCTCCACCCCCGACGAGGGGTCCGACGAGCCGGGCGCGCTCGCGTCGACCGACACCTCGTCGTCGGCGCCCGGGGTCGTCGACGCGGCCTGGCGCGAGGCGGAGCAGGCGCTGGTGCGGGTGGGGTCGGCGGCGGTGAACGTGCGCGACCGGATCCGCCACGGACACCTCGCGGACACCCGCCGGATGCCCCGCAGCCCCGTGACCGGCGAGCCCGGCTGGACCCTCCACCGCTACGCACCGCTGCCCGACGGACTGCCGGCGGTCGGCCTCCCGATCCTGCTCGTCCCACCGCTCGGGGCGCCCGACCTCGCGTTCGACCTCCGCCGTGGCAACAGCCTCGTCGAGTTCCTCCTCGAGCGGGGCCGCGCCGTCTACGTCGTCACCTACGACCCCGCGTTCTGGCGCGGCCGCCGCCGCGGCCTCGAGACGTGGGTCGACGACGTGGTCCCGGCCGCCGTCGCGCGCGTGTGCGAGGAGGAGGCGACGGCCGGCGAGGAGCGCCATCCCGTGCACCTCGTGGGCTGGAGCCTCGGCGGGCTCTTCGTGCTGCTCACCGCGGCGGGCCACGCCCGGCTGCCGATCGCCTCGGTCACGGCGTTCGCCGCCCCCGTGGACGTCGCGGCGGTGCCGATCGTGGCCCCGTTCCGGTCGATCGCCGAGTACACCGGCGGTCAGATCTTCACGACCGCCTACCGGCTGCTCGGCGGGTTCCCGGCGCCCGCCGTGCGTGCGGCGTTCCAGCTCGTCAGCGTCGACCGGTACCTCACCAAGCCGCTCACGATCCTCACGCACCTCGACGACCGCCAGCTGCTCGAGCAGATGGAGGCCGTCGACATCCTGATGAACAACATGGTCGCCTACCCCGGCCGGGCGTTCGGGCAGGTCTACCACCAAGTGATCCGGAACAACGAGGTCGCGACCGACTCCGTCCGGATCGACGACCGCCCCGTGCGCCTGGCCGACGTCACCGCCCCGGTCCTGCTGATCGCCGGCGCAGACGACGGGATCGCCCCGGTCGACGCGGTGCGCCGAGGCACCGAGCTGCTGACGTCGTCCTCGGACCTGCGCTTCGCGGTGGAGCCCGGCGGTCACCTCGGGGTGCTCGCCGGACGCCGGGCCCACGACCACTCCTGGGCGACGTTCCTGGACTTCATCGAGGCCCACGACGACGGGGCCGCCGACGACGGGTCCTGAACCACACCGGTGTCGTTCGCCGCCGGGGGCGCCCGGGGTGATCACCGGCGGGTGTCGTACCGTCGGCGCGCCCTGCTCCCCCGTGGAAGGACCACCGCGTGGCCGTCATCCTCAAGGCAGCACTCCTCGACTCCGACAAGCGCGGAGACGTCGTGGACGACCTGGCGACGCTCGTCGACGACGAGGTCAAGGACAAGAGCGGACTGTCGGGCGGCATGATCAAGACGGGTTACGCCGCCGTCAAGAAGATCAAGCCCGGAATCATCTGGGGCGCCATCAACTCGCTCCTCGACGACTTCGT
>JAVXWR010000635.1:0-3213 GCA_032230725.1 Actinomycetota bacterium | reverse complement strand
CCGGGACCTCCACCGCCGGGGCCGGACCGGAGGCCGGCCGCACGTCGGTCGCCGTGCTCGTCCGCGTCGTCATCCGGGTCGTCATCGTCAGCCATCTCCCCTCGCACACGCGTTCGATCGAACGCGTGTGCGATGTCTAGCATCGACCCCTGACAACGTCGACGGATCGACCGGCGTGTCGTTCGAACACGTGTTTGATCCCGTCGGCCGTCGGCGCTACCTTCAGGCTCCGAGAGCACGCAGCGTCACCGGTGACCGGCGGCAGTGCGCCATCGCTGCCGGCCGCGGCGCCCGCTGCCGGGCCGGACGGAGGAGGAACCATGGCTGGACGCAGGCGCGACGGCGGGGCGGACCCGCCGGGGGCCGAGGACGTCGCCGGGGCGGAGGGCGTCGAGGCCGTCGCCACCGCCCAGGTGCACACGTTCCCCGATCGCGAGCCCGAGCCGTCCCCGTCCGGCGCCCCGAGCCTCACCCCGCGCCAGCGCAAGGTGCTCGAGGTGATCCGCGACCACGTCGAGCGGGTCGGCTACCCGCCGAGCGTCCGCGAGATCGGCGACGCGGCGGGCCTCACCTCCACCTCGTCGGTCGCCCACCAGATGAAGGTGCTGGAGAAGAAGGGCTACCTGCGGCGGAACCCGAACCGCCCCCGGGCCCTCGACGTCCGCCTGCCCGAGGAGCTCGACCCCGAGCTCGGGAGCACCGGCGAGACCGAGGCACTGCGCTCCGACCGGCCCACGCCGTCGTTCGTCCCGGTCGTCGGCCGGATCGCGGCGGGCGGGCCGATCCTCGCCGAGCAGGCCGTCGAGGACGTGTTCCCGCTGCCGAAGGAGCTCGTCGGCGAGGGCTCGCTGTTCCTGCTGAAGGTGGTCGGGGACTCGATGATCGAGGCCGCGATCACCGACGGGGACTGGGTGGTCGTCCGGCAGCAGCCGGTCGCCGACAACGGCGAGATCGTGGCGGCGATGCTGGACAACGAGGCCACGGTCAAGACCTACAAGCGCAAGGACGGCCACGTCTGGCTGCTCCCCGCGAACGCGGCCTACGAGCCCATCCCCGGCGACGAGGCGACGGTGCTCGGCAAGGTCGTTGCGGTGCTGCGCAAGCTCTGATCGGGCGCGACCGGCGGCCGGAGGGCGTCATCGACGCACGGGACCACGACGCCGGCGCACGAGGGCCGCGACGGGGACCCCGGCGACGACGACCGCCGCGGCCCCCGCGGCCGACGCCGCGAGGAGGCCGGGCCCCCGGGTGTCGGGCGGTGGCGGGACCGCCGCGACGACGGCGGGTGCCGGCGCGGCCGTCGGCGGGGGCACGAGGGAGACCGCACCCGGGACCGCGCGCAGGGAGGCCGTCGCCGTCCCGCCCGAACGGGACCGCCCCGCCTCCCCCGCCGAGAGCAGCGTCCCGTCCGCGGCGAACGCGATCGCCTCGCCCTGCGGCTCGCCCGGCAGCGGTACGTCGACGGGGGCACGGCGCAGCGCGGTGACGACGTCCTCCGCGGACGCGCCGGCGACGGGGTAGAGCCACGCGTCGGTGTAGGTCCGCACCGCGGCGACCCGCCCGTCCGCCGACAGCGCGCCGCCGGTGACCAGGCCGCGCCCGAACGGCCCGAGCGGTCCGCCGTCGGTGGCCGAGAGCGGGACGACGAACTCGCCGACACGGTGAAGCGGGGTCGGCGAGCCGGTCGCCGGCGGGGTGTCGGTGGTGTAGACCCCGCTGCGTCCGCCGAGGTCCTTGGTGATGATCACCGGCCGGCCGTCGGCGGGCAGCAGGAGCGTCTCGGCGTCGTGGGGCCGGTCGGGATAGACGAGGCGGCGGACGTCGGGTGCGCCCCGGGCGGGCACCCGGATCAGGGCGATGCTCGGGCGCGTGCCGCCGTTGTCCCCGATGTCGGCGAGCCACAGCGTGCCGGTGGCGTCGCGGGCGAGGTCCTCGACGTCGCGGCCGGACACCCCGACCGCCCGGGCCGAGTCCACCGAGCAGTCCCGGGCGAGGGTGTACACCACGGTCGCATTCCCGCTGTCGTCCACCACGGCCAATCCGGACGGGGTCACCGCGAGCCCGGAGACCTCGTCGAGCCGCGGGTCGTCCAGCACGCAGCGGGTGACGGGCGCGGGCGCGGCGAGCGCGGCCGGCGCACCGATCGCCCCGGCGGCCAGGAGGGTCACGACGACGGCGAGCAGGCGGCGCCGGCGGGCGGGTCGGCTCACCCCGATCAGCGAGGAGCCGGTCCCGGTCGACGTCCGGTCACGGCACCGGGACGTCCGCGCCGACCGACGCGCGCTCGACGGCGGCGGCCAGCTCGGGCTTGACCCGCGCCTGCAGGACGGTGCCCTCGGCGACGTGGCGCTCGGCGAGCACCTCGCCCTCGGCGTGCACCCGGCCGACGAGCGCGCCCTCGGTGAACGGCAGCACCACGTCGACCTCGATCTCCGGACGCGGCAGCGCCTCGGCGATGCGACGGCGCAGGAGCTCGATGCCCTCGCCGGTGCGCGCCGAGACGAACACCGCTCCGGGCAGGGTCGCGCGCAGCTGCGCCAGCGCGAGCGGGTCGGCGTCGTCGACCTTGTTGACGACCAGCAGCTCCGGCGGCGCGGTCGCCGCGCCCTTCGGCCCGATGTCGGCGATCACCCCGCGCACCGCCGCGATCTGGTCGGTCGCCGCGGGGTCGGCCCCGTCGACCACGTGCACGACGAGGTCGGCGTCGCCCACCTCCTCGAGGGTGGAGCGGAACGCCTCGACGAGCTGGTGGGGCAGGTGGCGCACGAACCCGACGGTGTCGGTGAGCGTCGCCTCCCGGCCGTCCGGGATCTCCCACCGACGCGTCGTCGGGTCGAGGGTCGCGAAGAGCGCGTCCTCGACGAGCACGCCCGCGTCGGTGATGGCGTTGAGCAGCGAGGACTTGCCGGCGTTGGTGTACCCCGCGATCGCGACCGCCGGGACCTCCCGACGACGCCGCCGGTCACGCTGGGTGTCCCGGACGGTCTTCATGCCCTCGAGCTCGCGACGCAGCTTCGCGATCCGCTGGTGGATGCGCCGCCGGTCGGTCTCGAGCTTGGTCTCACCGGGACCACGGGTGCCGACGCCGCCGCCGCCCGCGCCGCCCCCACCGCCGGCGCCGCCGCCCTGGCGGGACATCGACTCGCCCCAGCCGCGCAGGCGGGGCAGGAAGTAGCGCAGCTGGGCGAGCTCGACCTGGGCCTTGCCCTCCCG
>JAVXWR010000624.1:0-3415 GCA_032230725.1 Actinomycetota bacterium | reverse complement strand
ACCCGCAGGCCCGCCTCGAGGAGCAGCCCGACGCCCCAGACGATCGCGCTGACCCGGAAGGTCCGGCGGACGGCGGGCGCGGCGTCCCAGATCACGTCGAGCTCGGCGGCCTTCGCCGGCTGCCAGGACTGCAGGGCCGCGAAGGTGAGCGGGCGCGCCGCCAGCAGCGAGAGCAGGAAGACGATCCCGACGCCGCCGGTGGTGAAGGAGTCCTTGAGGAGGATGAACCGCGGGTCGCCCCCGACGACGGCGAGCACGAGGCCGATGCCGAAGACCGCGAGCATCACGGCGCCGAACCACGTGATGCGGCGGGACCGGGCGAACACCCACAGCAGGCGGGCCCCGGCGAGACCGGTCGCGACGAGCAGCGCGGTCCAGTCGGAGGCGCCGAGGGCGTGCATGGCGTAGTAGCCGACGAGGGGCAGGCCGATGTCCCAGGCCAGCCCGACGAGGGGCCCGAAGCGTCCGCTGCCGGTCGTGGCGGTCATGGGGGCGGGCTCCGTGGTGGCGGTGATCGTCATGACGACTCCTCGGTTCTCCTGCTGACGCAAGCATCCTGGACCTGTCGCCCCCGACATGTCAACACTGACATGTCGACTCAGGAATCTGAGTCGATCCCCTGCTCGATCGCGTAGCGGGCGAGCTCCACCCGGTTGGTCAGGGCCAGCTTGCGGAGCACGTTCTGCACGTGGTTCTCGACGGTGCGGGGAGAGAGCCCGAGCCGCTCCGCGATCCGCCGCGCCGTCAGCCCCTTCGCGACGAGACGCAGCACCTCGGTCTCGCGCGGCGTGATGGCCGGCTCGCCACCGCCCGGCGCGTCCCGGGCCGCCCGCTCCCGGCGCCGGAACTCGCCCAGCACCAGCCCGGCGAGCTCCGGACCGAAGACCGCCTGACCGGCCGCCGTGCGTTCGACCGCGTCGACCAGCTCCGCGACCTGCGCGGACTTGACCAGGTAGCCCGCCGCCCCGGCGCGCACCGCCCCCAGCACGTCGCCCTGCTCGGCGCTCGCGGACAGCACCAGGACCCGGGTGCCGGGCAGCGCCTCGAGGATCGCGGCCGTCGCCCCCACCCCGTCCAGGTGGGGCATCTGGAGATCCATGAGCACGACGTCGGGCCGCACCGCCGGCGCGATCCGGACGGCGGCGGCGCCGTCGCCCGCCGTCGCCACCACCTCGAGGCCGCGCTCCGCGAGGTCCCGCGCCACGCCCTCGCGCCACATCGGGTGGTCGTCGACCACCATCACCCGCACGCTCACCGCCCCGCCCCCCACCACGTCACCGTCCCGCCTCCCGCCCGCAGTCCCGCGGCACCCGCAGCTCCCACTCGACGCCCTCGCCAGGGGCCGTCACCAGCTCCGCCGTACCTCCGAGCTCAGCGATCCGCCCCCGGATCGAGGACGCGACCCCGAGGTGCCCCTGGGCGGCGGCGTCCTCGAGGCGGCCGTCGGGGATGCCGGGCCCGTCGTCACGCACGCTGATCGTCACCTCGTGCTCCTCGTCCTCGAGCAGCACCCACAGCCCGCTGCCGCTCCCGGCATGGGCGTCCGCGTTCGCCGCGACCTCCCGGACCGCCGCGAGCAGCGGGCGTGCCAGCCCGCCCGGCACGCACACCGGGTCCGGGGGCGCGGCGAGCAGGGCGCGGGTCGGCAGGGCCGCGCCGAGGGCGGCGCCGAGGTCGACGAGCTCGTCGTCGGGACCGTCGAGCCCGACCGGCCCCCGGGTGATCAGCCGACGGAGCGACACCTCCTGCTCGGCGGCGGCGCGCACCAGCTCCGGGTCGCCCAGCTGCGGGCCGCGTCGGCGCATGAGGGCCAGGACCTGCAGGACGCCGTCGTGGATGTCGCGGGCGAGCCGCTCCCGCTCGGCGGCGGCGGCCTCCGTCGCGATCGCCTCCTGCAGCCGTTGCGCGGAACGGCGCATCGCCACCGACGCGAAGCCCACCGCGACCCCGGCCACGAGCAGCAGCTGGATGTCGGAGAGCAGGGCGGCGTCGAGCGCGCGGCGGGTGACCCACAGCGCGCCCGCCGAGACCGCCACGGCACCGACAGCCGGGCGGATCCCGTAGGCGATCGCGACCGCGAGGACCGCGCCGGCCGACCACACCGTCGTGATCACCGGGCCGCCCGCCGCGATGCGGGCGGGGTCGTCGATCACGAGCGTGCTGGCCGTCGCGAGCACCGTCACCACGAGGTCGACGACGGCGAGGCGGCGGGCGCCGCGCAGGTAGGCCACGCTCGTGACCAGCGTCCAGAGAGCCATGAACCCCACGACCGTGACGCCGAGCGCCGGCCGCGCGTAGAACCCCACGTCGCGGACGACGTTGACCACCGCGTACACGAGTGCGACCACCCGGAAGACGGCCTGCCCGCGCCACAGTGGCGCGAGGGCCGCGCGGACGTCGACGGTCGCCCCCCGCGGCGGGGCGAGCGGAGCGACGGGGGAAGAAGGCCGGGCCCCGTCCCGGCGGGCCTCGGGTGTGCTCATCGGGCCTCCGCACGCGGACCGCGTCATCGATCGGGGGGTCCGACCGTCCCCGGAGTGGGTGGGACCGATCCCGCCCGGGGACCGGCGGCGTCAGCATGCCCCACTGGTATGACGACGACCACGGTCTCGAGGTGCCCGGCGGGGTGACACGGTCGTCACCGGTGGTGAGGCGGCGTGACGGCCCCATTACCGTGACCCCGGGCCCTTCCCCGGGGCCCCGGAAGCGGCCCGAGGGGCTCCGACGGGCAGGACCACGCCGGACGGCGAGGCGAGGAGGACCGGGTGGCGGGCTGGGTG
Organism: Actinomycetota bacterium; assembly: GCA_032230725.1. Classification (GTDB taxonomy): domain Bacteria; phylum Actinomycetota; class Actinomycetes; order Mycobacteriales; family Pseudonocardiaceae; genus Actinomycetospora. The sequence goes on along the minus strand of JAVXWR010000624.1, from coordinate 635 downwards.
ATGGCGATCGAGGTGACGCCGTCGGAGCTGGTCGCTGTCGACGTCGACCGGGCCGACCGGGCCGCCGGGGGGTCCCTGCGGCCCCGGCGGGTCCCGCTCGACCCCGGCGACGACCCGGCGCGCGAGGGGAGCGACCCGGTCGACGTCCTCGCCGACGCCTTCGCGCGCGTCCTCGGGAGCGCCGAGCCCGGCGGTCCGGCCGACGTCGCGGACGAGGACCGGCCCACGCGGCTGGTGATCGCGACCCCGCCCGACACCGAACGGCGCCGCTTCGAGGAGATCGCCGAGGCGACGGCCCTCGTCGGCCTGCCCGCGCCCGCGTGGCTCCCCGGGCCGGTCGCGCTGGTCGGTGACCGCGTCGCCGCCGAGGTCGAGCTCGGCGGGCAGAGCGTCGTCCTGGACGCCCGGGGCGGCGGGCTCACGACGGGGCCGGTGCGGCGCACCGCCGCGGGCGCGGAGATCGGGTCGCGCGGCCCGATCGCGACGGGCACCCGGCTCGACCAGCTCCTGCTCGGCGTCGTCCGCGCGCAGCTGCACTCGCTCGACCCCGACGGCGCGGCCGCTCCGGGTGACGGCCCGCGGCCCGGCTCGCGGACGGCGGGGGCCCGCGACCTGCGGGGCGAGGCCGCCCGCCT
>JAVXWR010000600.1:0-13055 GCA_032230725.1 Actinomycetota bacterium | reverse complement strand
GCGGGACGCGCAGCACGACGCCGGCGGTGCCCCTCGGGCGGCCGACGAGATCGAGTCCCACGTCGCCGCCCGCGTCGGTGCGGGATGAGCGTCGCGGCGGGGGTGCTGCTGGTGCTCGCCGGGCTGTCCGAGACGCTCGGCCGGATCGTCCCCCTCGTGGCGCGGCGCCACCGCGCCACGCGGGCGACGGTGGTCCGCCTCCTGGTCCTCGGCACCGGGATCCAGGCGCTGGTGTTCGCGGCCTGGCCGCTGCTCGCCCGGACCCTGACGTGCCTGGTCCGCCTCGGCACCATCGACGGTTCGACGGTGGCGTCCGCGCCCGGGTGGACGGCGGGCAGCCTCGCGCCGTTGCTGTTCTGCGCCGTGCTCGCGTTCCCGCTCCTCGGCCCCGCGCTGCACCTCCTGGTCCTGGTGCTCGCCGGGATCGCCCTGTCCGAGCAGCTGGTGGCGGCGGGGACGGGCTGGTGGGAGGCGGCGTGCTGCGTCGCCGTCGCCGGCGGGGGGCTCGCCCTCCTGCTCGCGGCGGCCCGCCGCGCGGTCGGAGCCTGGGGTGCCGTGCCGCTCGTGTCGGTGTCGTGATCGGCCAGCTGGTCGCGATCGGCCTCGGCGCGGTGCTGGTGGGGACGGCGCTGCTCGCCCGCTTCGAGGTCCTGGTCTACGCGGCCGGCTGGCACCCGGACGCGGGCGAGCTCCCCGCGGGCATGCCCTACGCGTCCGGCGCCGCCGCCGACCGTCCTCCCGACGGCTACCTGGTCTACCTCGACGGCATCGGCAAGATGCGGTTCCGCGACAGCCGCGACGGCGGACGCCTCGTCGAGCAGCTCGTCGTCGAGGCCGGCGAGCTGCGGGTGCTCGGGCACGTCCTCCCCTACTCCCCCGTCGCGCGCCCGCTGGCCGAGCGGCACGGCGCGCCGTGGCTGCGCCACCACGTCGCCCTGGCACTGTTCGTCTACAACGTCGTGCAGATCCTGGTGGCCGCCGACACCCGCTACCGGCCGCTGTACAACCGCGGGGTCGGCGAGCAGATCGCCCGGCAGCTCCGGCATGCGGGTTACCCACCGGGGAGCGGCGTCCCCGTCGTGCTCCTCGGGTACAGCGGCGGCGCGCAGATCGCGACCGGCGCCGTCCGCGAACTCTCGGCGCGGCTGGGTGCACCCCTCACCGTCGTCCTGCTCGGCGGGTTCCACAGCGGCGCCAACGACCTCGGGGACGCCCTCGCCGTGCACCAGTTCACGAGCGCCCACGACCCCATCGAGCGGATCGGGCGCTGGATCTTCCCACCCCGGTGGCCGGCCTCCCGGCGCAGCGCGTGGAACCGCGCCCGGCGCGCCGGGAAGGTCCACGTCCACCGGCTCGACCCGGCGCACCACGTCGGTCCCCGGAGCTACATCAGCCCGACGGCGCACCTGCCCGACGGCCGCACCTACCTCGAGCGGACCGCCACCGAGATCGTCCGTGTGATCCGGGCGGGCGCGATGCACGCCGTGGACCCCCCGCCACCCCTCCGCCCCCACGACCCCGCCCGGGTTCGGGAGCCCTCCGACGAGGAGCCGCCGTGTTCGAGGTGACCGTTCCTGCCCTGCGCCGCGACCGGCTCGCTGCCGCACTCGGCGACGCGCAGTACCGCGCGCTCGACGAGCTCGCCGAGCGCGCCCGCGCGGACCTCTCCGGGCACACGCTGTGGAACCTCAGCTCGACCGCGACCGGCGGCGGCGTCGCCGAGATGCTCCACGGTCTCGTCGGCTACGCCCTCGCGGCCGGGATCGACACCCGCTGGCTCGTCGTCGAGGGCGACGCGCCGTTCTTCGCGCTGACCAAGCGGATCCACAACCTCCTCCACGGGTCCCCCGGCGACGGCGGCCCGCTCGGGGCGGCCGAGCGGGCGACCTACGAGGGGCTGCTGGCCCGCGAGGCCGCGGGGTTGCGGGCGTCGCTCGAGCCCGGCGACGTCGTCGTCCTGCACGACCCCCAGACCGCGGGTCTCACCGACGTCGTCCGCGCCTGCGGCGCCACCCCGATCTGGCGATGCCACGTGGGCACCGACACCACTGACGGGCGCACCGAGCAGGCGTGGTCGTTCCTGCGCCCCTACCTCGGGTCGGCCGCGGCGACGGTCTTCTCGCGGGCCGCGTACGTCCCGGCGTGGCTCGGGGACGGCGGCGGCCGGACCGCGATCATCCAGCCCGCCATCGACCCGGTCTCGACGAAGAACCTCGAGCTCGACCCCGGGCGGGTCCTCGGCGTCCTGACGGCTGCCGGCCTGCTCGACGGGAGACCGGCCGCGGCGGCCGGCGTCGCGCACCCCGCCACCCTGGTCCGCGACGGGGGCCCCTTCCCCCGCGACGTGCCCCTGGTCGTGCAGGTGTCCCGGTGGGACCACCTCAAGGACATGGCGGGGGTCCTCGACGCCTTCTGCCGCGGCGTCGTGGACGGGGCGCCCGGGTCGGAAGCACATCTGCTGCTCGCCGGCCCGAGCGTGGCCGGGGTGACGGACGACCCCGAAGGGCTTCGCGTCCTCGAGGAGGTCACCGCGGCATGGCGGGCGCTGCCCGACCGGGCGCGACGGCGCGTCGGCCTCGCCAGCCTCGACATGACCGACGTCGACGAGAACGCGCTCGTGGTGAACGCTCTCCAGCGGCACGCCACCGTGGTGACGCAGAAGAGTCTCCGGGAGGGGTTCGGGCTCACCGTCGCCGAGGCCATGTGGAAGTCCCGCCCCGTCGTCGCGTCGGCGGTCGGGGGGATCCGGGACCAGATCGACGACGGGGTCTCGGGGCGCCTCGTCGGACCCGACGACCGGCGGGCCTTCGCGGCGGCCGTCGTCGACCTGGTGGCGGACCCCGGGTCGGCGCGCCGGCTCGGGGCGGCCGCCCACGAGCGGGTGCGGGAGCGCTTCCTGCCCGACCGCCAGCTGGGCCAGTGGCTCGACCTCGTCCGGCAGGTCCGTTCCGGGGCGGGGCCGGCCGATCGGGGTCGCGTGCTCACCGACCGGGCCGTGCCGGTGTCGGAGGTCGGACGATGAGGACCCCGTTCGGGACCCCGAGGGAGCTGCTGACCGGGGTGCGCCTGCTCGCCGCCGCGGGCGTGCTCGCGCCGGTGCGCCCGGACCGCGCGGCGACGTTCCCGGTGGCCTACCTGCGCTACCGCTTCACACCGGCCACCGCCTACGCGATCGGCGCACGGCGCCACCCGCACCGTCTCGCGGTCGTCGACGACCGCGGCACGCTGACCTTCGCCGAGATCCATCACCGGACCGACCGGCTGGCCCGCGCGTTCGTCGACCGGGGGCTGCGCGGGCGGGGACGGCTCGGGCTGCTGTGCCGCAACCACCGCACCCCGGTCGAGGTGATGATCGCCGCGGCCAAGGCCGGCGTCGACGTGGTGCTGCTCAACCCGGGCCTGTCCGCCGAACAGATCGCCGCGGCGGTCGAGGAGCAGGGCGTCACCGCGGTGGTGGCCGACGACGACCTCGCCGACCGCCTGGTCCACCTGCCCGACGCCGCCACCCGGACCCGGGGGTGGACCGGGGCGGCACGGTCCGCCGCCGGGGAGGACACGGTGGAGCAGCTCATCACCGCCGGCGGGCAGGGACCACTGCCGTTCCGGCCGCGTGTCGGCCGCACCATCGTGCTCACGTCGGGCACGACGGGGCCGCCCAAGGGCGCCGAGCGTCCCGTCCCGAAGGGCCTCGGCCCGGTGGACGCGATCCTGTCCCGCATCCCGCTCCGTGCTCGGCAGCCGGCGCTGATCTCGGCGCCGTTGTTCCACACGTGGGGCTTCGGGGCCTTCCAGCTCGCCTCGCTGCTCGGGACGACCCTCGTGCTGCGGCGCCGGTTCGACGCCGAGGACGCCCTGCGCCAGATCGCCGTCCACCGCTGCACGCAGATGTACGCGGTGCCGGTGATGCTGCAGCGGATGCTCGAGCTCCCCGCCGAGGTCCGCGAGCGGTACGACACGTCAGCCCTGCGCACCGTGGTCGCGACCGGGTCGGCGATGCCCGGGGCCAAGGTGACCGCTTTCCTCGGCCGCTTCGGGCCCGTGCTCTCCATGCTCTACGGCTCGACCGAGGTGTCCTGGGCCAGCATCGCCACCCCCGCCGAGCTGCGTGCCGATCCCGGGACCGCCGGGCGGGCCCCCGTCGGCACGGTGCTGCGGATCCTCGACGATGCGGACCGGGCCGTCCCGCCCGGGACCACCGGCCGCATCTTCGTCGGCAACGACATGCTCGTCGCCGGCTACACCCACGGGCGCGGGCACCTCGAGGGCGTCGACGGCCTGATCGGGACCGGCGACCTCGGTCACCTGGACTCCGACGGCAGGCTGTTCGTCACCGGGCGGGCCGACGACATGATCGTCTCGGGCGGCGAGAACGTGCACGCCGACCAGGTCGAGAACCTCCTCGCCGGCCTCGCGGGGGTCCGTGAGGTGGCCGTGGTGGGCGTCGAGGACCCCGACCTCGGCCAGCGGCTCGCGGCCTTCGTGGTCCTCGATCCCGGCGCGGTGCTCGACGCCGCGGACGTCCGCGGGTACGTCAGGGACAACCTGGCGCGCTTCGCGGTGCCCCGCGACGTGGTCTTCCTCGACGAGCTGCCCCGCACGAGCACGGGCAAGGTCCTCAAGCGGACGCTGCGGTCCCGCGTCCCCGAGTCGGTGAGCGCCGCCGATGACCAGCACCGTCGCTGAGCACGTGGTCGTGCTGGGCGCCGGGCCGGGTCTCGGCCTGGCCGTCGCCCGCCGCTTCGGTCGCGAGGGCTTCGCGGTCACCCTCGTGGCCCGCCACGAACCGGACCTGGCCGCCCTGGCCCGCGAGCTCCGGGCTGCGCGGGTGCGCGTCGACACGGTCGCGGCCGACGTCGCGGAGCCCCACGGGTTCCGTGCCGCCCTCGAGGCCCTGGCGCCCCGCGCGCCCGGCGTCGTGGTCTACAACGCCGCCGTCACCGCCCCGGACGGCATCCTGACCAGCGACGTCGACCACCTGCTCGCCACCCACGCCGTCGACGTCGTCGGGGCGGTCACCGCCGCACAGGTGTTTACCCCGGCCATGCGCCGGGCGCGCCGGGGCACGTTCCTCGCGACCGGCGGGCACCCGTCGGTGGCTCCGCTGCCCCGCTACGCCACGCTCTCGCTCGGCAAGGCCGGGCTGCGCGCGGCGGTGTCGCTGCTCCACGACGAGCTGGCGGCGGACGGCGTCCACGTCGCCGGCATCACCATCGGCGGCGCCATCACTGCCGGCGGCGCGCTCGACCCCGGCCGGATCGCCGAGACCTACTGGTCCCTGCACACCCAGCCCACCGTCGAGTGGAGCGCCGAGACCCACCTCGACGGCCCGGAGGAAACCGATGCCGCCCGGCCCTTGGGTCGGGGTCGCGGCGCCTTACTGCCCCGGGGTGAGGACGGGCGTCCCGCCGGCGGAGGCGGGATCCCCAGAGCGTGAGGATCTCCACCGATGCCGTGGTTCCCCGATTTCGTCAACGCCGCGGAGCTCGCCCGCCGGCAGATCCGTGCCGACGATCGGGCCGACCCGCCCGCCGCCTATCTGACTGCGCTGCAGCGTCGCGACGCGCGTGACCTCGAGACCACCTGGCCCGGCGAGGTGGTCATCCACGACCCGCGCGGGACGGTCCGCGGCCATCGCGAGGTCAAGAAGTTCGTGCGGCGCAACGGCGAGTGGCTCGCCGAGCTGCACGCCCGCACCGAGACCGTCGCCGCCACCACGTCGGGCGGCCGGGCGGTGCTGGAGCTGCTGGCGTACCTGACCCGGGAGGGGCGCGGGGTGGCGTGGCCGGTCGCGGTGGTCGCCGAGGCCGTCGACGACCGCTCGGTCGAGTTCCGCACCTACTGCAGCCAGCAACCGGTCACCGGGACGCACCACCTCCGACCTCCGGTGCTCCCTCGTGAGGACGGCGGCCCCGGCGGCGTCGTCGGCCGCTACCTCACGGCGCTCGCGGCCGGGGACGCCGACGCGGCCGTGGCCGCGTTCGCGCCGCTGGGGTACCTCCGCGAGCCGAACGCCCCCGAGTACACCCACCGCGGCGCCGCTGCCCTGCGCCCGTACTTCGCCCGGTGCTTCGACGACGGCGGCAGCGTGCAGCTCGAGCACTGCGCGACGACCGACGACGGCCCCCGCTGCGCCCTCGAGTACAACTGCGTGCGCTGGGGCGATCAGGACCTGCCGCCCGAGGCCGGGCTCATGGTCTGCGAGCGCGACGTCGACGGTCGGCTGGCCGCCGTCCGGCTCTACGACGACATCGAGACCCCGGTGAGGGACGCGTGACGGGTCGTCCCCGCTCCGGAAGCACGAACACCCGATCCGCTGCAAACAGTGGGATTCCGGACCTTCCGTCCGGCTCGACCCGGCACGGCCGGATCATGCGGTTCCCGGAATGCGCCGGAAAATCTTCGTCGGATCATGGCACGCGTCCGTCTTCGGGGTCATCCTCGACAACGCAACGGGGCGCGGAAGGGTGGGAAACGATGACGAGTGCGGACATCGGCGGAGGGCCCGGCTCCATTCGGGCCGGTCGGGTGGTCGTCGGCGTCGACGGGTCCTCCAGCGCCCTGGCTGCGGTGACGTGGGCGGCCGCGGAGGCAGCCCGTCGAGACGCCGAACTGCACCTGGTGGAGGTGCTCCCGGCGGGCGACGCGGCCGGGCTCGCGGACGGTCGTCCGCGCGGGCGTGCCCGGGCGTTGTTGTACCGGGCGGCGGAGACCGCGCGGGCCGTGTCTGCGACGGTGCCGGTGAGCACCACGGCGTTGTCCGGCAAGGTCGGTCCCTCGTTGGTGTCCCAGGCGGCCGGAGCCGATCTGCTCGTCGTGGGCTCGAACGGACCCGGCGGGCCGATCCCGTTGTCCGTCGGCCGTGTGCTGGGTGAGGTGACCAGCCGGGCCGGCTGTCCTGCGGTCGTCGTGCCCGGCAGACGCACGGGACCGTCGTCGACGAGCGGGGCGGTACTGGTCGCCGTCGACGGGGACACCGAGAGCGAGGGCGCACTGGCCTTCGCCGCGGACACCGCGCATCGGTGGGGAGAGCCGCTCATCGTCCTCGACCCGCGCGACACCGGGGACCGTCCCGGCGGCGACAGGTACCCGGGGTTGGTGATCAGATCGGCCGCGGAAGGATCGGTCGACGCGGTGATGCGCTCCGACGACAGCATCCGACTGGTCGTTCTGGGAACTCTTCGCCGCAGCGCCACCGCCAGCGGTGTCCCCGGCTGGAACAGGCACTTCCTGCCTCTCTACTGCCCCTGTCCCGTGGCGGTCGTGTCGCCTCACGCGTGGCCGGTGGCGGACGGGATCACCAGGCAGCCCGAGCACGCCGTCAGCACCTGACCCAGCCAGGTCTTTCGTCAGCGCGGAGCGAGGTCGTCGGATCGTCCGGCCTCGAGTCGCGACCACTGGGCGGTGGGGCGCCCTCCGGTCCGGATCCTCGACGCCGGAGCGTCCTCGACCCGCCACTGGAGCGGCCAACCGGGAGGAGAGTCCTCCCATCCCTCCTGGCGGCCGTACGCCGTGAGGTCCATGAGGGCGTACGAGAGGTCCACTACCTCGATGCCCCGTCCGGTCGTCGCGTACGTCTCGAAGACCCGGTCGCCATCCCGCAGGTAGCACACCAGGTGCATCGGGCCGATCTGTCGCCCGACGAGGAGCGCCTCGAGCGACGGCTGCGCCGAGTACCACGGCATCTCCCAGCCCATGAATGCGTGATAGCGGCTGCTCTCGTCGTACGGCCCCTGACAGAGGACCGCGTAGGTGATGTCGCGGGAGTGGAGGTACGACAGTTCCGCGACCTGGGTGTTGTTCCACGTGCAGCCCTCACACTGCTCGGGCGCGGGTCGGCCGGGGTTCCACATGAAGTAGTAGGCGATGAGCTGGCGGCGCCCCTCGAAGGCGTCGAGCAGGGTCACCGGCCCGTGGGGCCCGGTCAGCTCGAGCCGGGCGTCGAGGGCCACCATGGGCAGGCGGCGCCGGGCCGCGGCGATCGCGTCGCCCTCGCGCGTGTGGGCCTTCTCCCGGGCCCGCAGCTGCCCGAGCTCGGACTCGAACGCGGCCCGGTCGACGCGCCGGGGGCAGAGCAGGTGTGTCAGTCACGGGGGTCTCCTTCGTGGTCGGTGCGGCCGGCTCGTCGTGCGGACCGGGGACTCAGTGCGAGCGAGATCAGCGCGGCGCTCGCGAGCGTCACGACCACGTCCACGCCGAGGGCGAGGTGCATGCCGGTCAGCTCCGTGGACGCGGTCGCGGCGACGGCGCTCAGCACCGGGATGCCGACGGTGATCGCGACCTGCTGGGTCATGGACGTCAGGCCGGTGGCCAGGCCCTGTTCCTCGTCGGGCAGCCCCGAGGTGGCGGTCACGGTGTAGGCGACGATGGCCGGCACGTGCCCAAAGAACCCGATGAAGAGTGCGGGGATCAGGATCCACAGCGCCGCGCGGTCCGGGCCGAGGAACAGCAGCGGCACGGTGGCCAGCGCTTGCACGGTCAGCCCGGCGACGAGCACCCGGCGGCTGCCGAAGCGGCCGACGGCCCGGCCGGCGAGCATCCCCGCGACCACGGACGCCAGGCCGGGCACTCCGAAGATCAGACCGGTGGCCAGCGGCGAGAGCCCCTGGATCCGCTGGAGGTAGAGCGTGGTCAGGTAGATCATCGCGGGTTCCATCGCGAAGATGACCAGGCCTGCGTAGTTGCCCCAGGCCACCGTCCGGCGGGCGAGGATCCGGGGCGGGGCCAGCGGTGCCGGCGAGCGCCGCTCGATCACCCAGAACCCGACCAGGAGCGCACCGCCGACGACCCCGGCCGTCACGTTCCGCTCGATGATCGCGTAGACGACCGCGAGCAGGCCCACGCTCACCGTCGCCGCGCCCGGCAGGTCGAGGCGTCTCCGGTCGGGCAGCGTCGACTCGCCGATGAGCAGCGGCGTGGCGAGCAGGATGGCGACGGCGACCGGCACGTTGAGGAAGAACGCGGCCCGCCAGCTCAGCAGGCCGACGAGGGCGCCGCCGACCAGGGAGCCGACGGTGAAGCCCCCGGAGAGCAGCGCACCGTTGAGTCCCAGGACGCGGTCCCGTGCCGTTCCCTCCGCGAAGCTCGTGGTGAGCAGGGACAGCGCCGCGGGCAGCGTCATCGCGGTCGCGAAGCCCTGCAGGACCCGGGCCGTGAGCAGCAGCTCGGGGTTCGTCGCGGCGCCGCCGAGCAGCGACGCCACGACCAGCAGGGCCATGCCGGACCGGAACATCCGGCGGCGGCCGACCGTGTCGGCGAGCCGCCCGCACACCAGCGTGAAACCCGCCGCGGGCAGGACGAACGCCGTGGTGACCCAGGGCAGCGCGGACACGTCGAGTCCGACGCCCGAGCCGATCTCGGGAAGAGCGACGTTCAGGATCGAGAAGTCGACCGAGAGCATGAAGCCCGCGCCGAGCAGGACGCACAGGAGCGCGCGCTGCCTCGGCGTGAATCGGGCAGGGGGTATCGCAACGAGTGACATGGGAGGTTCCTTGTCGCAGACGCGGGAGGGGTCAGCGGGAGTCGCGCTCGGCGGCCTCGGCGGCCTCGGCGAGGCGCTTGATGCGGGCCAGGCGCCGGTCCCACTCGGCGGCGAGCGCGGCCATCCAGCGAGCGGTCATGTCCAGGGCGTCGGGCCGCACCGCGTAGCGGACCTCGCGCCCGACCTTGGTGGCGGCGACGAGTCCGGCGGTGTCGAGGACCGCGAGGTGCTTGACGATGGCCTGGCGCGAGATCGGCAGTCCGTCGGCGAGGGTCGTCGCGGTGGCCTGTCCGCGGTCGGACAGCCGGTCGAGCACCTGACGTCGGGTCGGGTCGGCGAGGGCGGCGAGGACGCCGTCGACCACGTCCCCGCCCGCGGCGGCGAGCTCGTTCACCGTCGCCGGGTCACGCGGCGCGCGCCGCGAGCGTGGCGAAGCACTGCTCCCAGCCGCCGGTGTGGTCGTCGATCACGTTCTGGCGGTTCTCCTCGGACGTCGGGAGCCCGGCGAACCCGCTCTCCACGACGCGCAGCCGGGTGCCGTCGTCCTCCGGGGTCAGGGTGAACTCCACGAGAGTGGAGTTGTCCTCGCGCAGGTCCTCCCCGGGGAACGCGCTGACCCACCGGTAGGCGAGGTAGTGCGGCGGGTCGATCTTCTCGACGCGCATCGGGAAGTCCCCGTGCTCCGAGTGACGGGCCACGAAGCTCTCCCCCGCGGTGGGCGCCGTGCCACGGATGCTCTCGTCGTCGGTCGCCCAGAAGCCCGGCTCGGCCACCAGCGGCCAGACCCGTTCCGGCCGTGCCGCGATCAGGATCTCGCGCTCGATGCGGTTGTCGGTCATGAGGTGCTCCTCGAGGTACGTCGTCGGTGGGTGTGCAACTACAGAGTTGCACATAGCCGGCGATCCGCGCAACGCACCGGTTGCACTTCAGTGCTGCGAACCCGTCCATGCCGGCCCCGTCGTCCCGTCCGGCTCGAGCACGACGTGGGGGATGTCGCGCTTTCCGGGTCTTTCCCGGCCGGCGTCCGTAGCGTGCGGGAGATCGGCGGTTGACCCCTCAGCCGGCGAGAGCACGGACCGCGGTCCGTGGCCCTCCCCGCGCTGCCGGCTGCCCGCTCGACTCTCCGGGTGTCTCGCGACTCGGGTCCTGCTTGGACCTAGACCCCGTCCGAGGTGGAGAGCATGACGACGTACCCGTGTGGTCGTCCTGCCGGCAGAGCCATGGTCGGACGACGATCCTGACGCGGGTCGGTCGACGACGCCGGACCCCTGCTCGGGCCAGGGTCGTGGTGCTGATCATGGCGCTCCTGGTGCTCGTCGTGGCCGCCGGGGGCAGCGCTCGGGCCGTGCAACCACCGCAGCCGTGGGCCCCCGTGGATCCGACCCTTGCCGGAGTGCTGACCCCCCTCCGGGGGACACGCGCGATCACCGGCTGCTCGCCCGAGCGCGGCCTCTGCTCGGTCCACCTGCAGGCGTCCGACGGGGCCACGACGGGGACCGTCGTCCGCCTCGCCACCCAGCCCGGTGAGCGCTTCTTCGGGATGGGCGAACGCTTCGGGTCGCTGGACCTCGACGGGCAGGTGCTCTCGAACCGCGCGCAGGACGGGATGGGCGCCGCAACCGGAACCAGCTACTCCCCCACGCCGTTCCTGCTCTCCAGCCGCGGCTACGGCATCCAGGTCGACACTACCGCCGACCTGACCGCGGACCTCACCACCCCGGGCGAGGTCGTCATCGACATCGCCGCGCCCGACGCCGTGATCGACGTGCTGACCGGCCCGGACCCCGCCGCGGTGCTCACCCGCCGCGCGGACCTCACCGGCTTGCCGCCGGTACCTCCGGGCTGGGGCCTCGGGGTGTGGAAGAGCCTGATCGGGGGTCCGGCCACGGTCCTCGCCGACACCGACCGTCTCCTGGCCGACGGCGTGCCCCTCGACGCCGTCTGGATCTACGACCTCGCCGACCCGAGATCGGGCTTCGGGTGGTCCTGGCCGATCTACCGGCCAGTCCCGCTCGGGCTCTACCCGGACCCCGCGGCGCTGATCGCCGAACTGCACCGTCGCGGGGTCCGGGTGCTCGGATACCTCAGCCCCTTCCTCGTGCCCGGCACGCCCGGCTACCTCGAGGCCGCCGCCCGCGGGTACCTGGTGCGCAACCAGGACGGCTCGGTGTTCACCGAGCCCTGGATGTACTCCGACCGCAGGGCCTACCTCGACTTCACCGACCCCGCGGCGACCCGCTGGTGGCAGGACCGGCTGCGCTACGCGGTCGGGGTCCTCGGGTTCGACGGCGCCATGCAGGACTACGGCGACCAGGCCCCGACCGCGGCCCGCTACGCCGACGGGACCCCGGGCAGCCTGATGCGCAACACCTATCCGCTGCTCTACGCCCGGGCCGCGAGAGAGGCGGTGCAGTCCGTCAGGCCCGACGCGACCGTGCTGTTCACGCGCTCGGGCTACACCGGCTCGCAGGCCTGGGTCACCGGCCGCTTCACCGGGGACCAGACCCGCGACTGGGACCCGCGGACCGGCCTGCCCGCCGTGCTCGCCGGCATGCTCAACGGAAGCATCTCCGGATGGCCCTACTGGGGGCCCGACATCGCTGGATTCCTCGACGGCGACGCCCACGGCGACCAGGACCGGGAGCTCTGGGACCGATGGGTGGAGCTCGGCGCGCTCTCCCCGACCATGCGCGACATGCTCGGCGCGCAGGTCGACCCTCTCGGGGTCCAGTCCGATCCGGCCACCCTGGCGACGTTCCGGGGCTACGCCCGACTGCACCGGGCCCTGACCCCCTACCTCGCCGACCTCGCCGCGCACGCCGGCGCGACCGGTCTGCCCCTCATGCGACCGCTCTGGCTCCAGGACCCGTCCGACCCCACCGCGTGGCTGATCGAGAAGCAGTACCTGCTCGGTCCCGACGTCCTCGTCGCCCCGGTGCTCACCGCCGGGACGACGTCCACCTCGGTCTACCTGCCCGCCGGGCGCTGGCGGGACTACTGGACCGGACGCGAGCACCCGGGGCGCACCTGGGTCACCGTCGACGCCGCGACCCGGCAGATCCCGCTCTTCACCCGGGACGGATCACCCGTGGACCTGCCGCCGCCCGACGCCCTCGGCCTACCCACGTGAGGGGACGAGCCCGCCTGGGCTCGCTCACTCCCCCGACTCGAACTTGAAGGAGATCGCGAGGCGGACGCGGAAGCCGGTCACCTCCCCGTTCTCGATGACCAGGTCGGAGCGCACGAGCTCGGCGATGCGGATGTCGCGGACCGATTTCGCCGCGGTCGCCACGGCGTTGCGCGCCGCGGCCTCCCACGACTCACTGCTCGTGCCGATGACTTCGGTGACGCGGTACACGGTGTCGGCCATGTGAATGGAGCCTCCTGACGAGCGAGCGCCGCAGGGCCCATCCTTGTGACCCAGACCACAGCACCGCCGCGACGATAGCCCGGCTCGCGACCCACCGCCATCGTTGGGCCTTCAGCAGCCCGCCCGCCGCGCCGCCCCCCCCCCCCACCGCCCCCGCGGCGCCGGGTCAACCGGCCGGGTCGGACACCTCCGACCCGACGGCGGCGT
>JAVXWR010000598.1:0-3259 GCA_032230725.1 Actinomycetota bacterium | reverse complement strand
CACCCCGGCATCAGCCGTCGCCCGTTGAAAGGGCCGGGTTAGTTGAGCGGAGGCGCGACCGCGTTGTGAGCTGAGCAACGGTGAGTACGAGGTCCACTACATCGACGTCAGCTGACCTCACCACATCTCTGTGAGCCCGGACTTCACGGGCGTCGGCCCGATTAGCCGCCGTGCTCGAGTTCTTCATCAGCTCGGAGGCCCCGTCGAAGCTGGCGCCAGGGACGGTTCACGACCAGCAGGCGTGGACCTCGAGTGCCCGAGCGGGTGCCGGGTTGGCCGTCGTGGGCCGTTGTCGGCGGCGACCTACTCATTCGGTCAAGGCATTGAAGGAGCATCACTCATGTGCCGGACTAGCACCACCAGCCTCCCCGTGCGCCAGGGCAGCACTGCCGAGGACTACGCGCGAATCGGCGTCCAACCGGGCGTCATCAGGCCGTGCGAGGACGGCATGCGGACCGACGGCTCCAATTGCGGCCCTTGCTGGGGAGGGACGGCCGGTCAAACTCGGCCGCCGCCGACAGGGCTGCCCGGCGGAGCCGGTTCGTCCGCTTTCGGCATGGCCGCGCGGCCCTGAGCTGCCTCTCCCGAATGAGGACAGCTCACCCATGCTTCTGCCGCGTAGACCCTTTGGTCCGTAGTCCCGGCGGAGCCGGCCGAGACCGTCTGAGCACGTCGTCGGGGCGGTTGACGAGGCGCGAATGCCGCGCGCAGGCGAGGTACGGACGGAGCGCGGTCACCTCGGCGTGAATGACCTCCGCTCGTCCAGCAGGCCCTCCCGAGGCAAATCATTTCTTCCGAGGGAACTCGTGATGCTTGGTGTATGCAAGGGAAGCCTCGTTCGATAGTCCGCCGAAAAACCCTCCAATCAACCCTTCCACTGCCTTACTTGTTAATTCTTGGTGCAGTACAAATGCAATCGCCGGACCGCCAACTGCAAACTCCAATAAGGCTACACACTCCCAGTCAAATCGCCGCCTCACCTACCTTCGCCACCGTAGTCCGCTGAACTGGTTGCCCTTCAGCGATTGAGCGTTGCAGATCCACAATCTTGGTTTCTATCTGGCCCACCTGCTGCGAAAGCATTTCCAGGGAACCAAGATCCACGGCCTCGGCGACTAGTTCGTGGGCGTGTGAAGTTACTGAGCTAGCCGTCTCATTGCCGACCAATTCCTCAGATTCGTCGATCGCAGCTAGTTCATCGGCGGCTCGTCCGCGGCCAGCGCCCGACGCACCGTGTTCCGCCCGAGGCCCAGCTGCCGGGCGATCGCCTTGATCGGCATCCCCTCCGCCCGATTCAGCCGACGGATCTCCGCCCAGTCCTCCACCTTCAGCACCCCTTCCCATCGGCAAAGGGGGTCCAGATTCACCCGTCGCCAGGGGGTCAGGATTCAGGCGTCGTCAGCAAGCGCCGCTCGCACCGTGTTCCGCTCCAGCCCCGTCTGCCGAACGATCTCCTTGATCGGCAGCCCCTCGGCCCGATGCAGCCGACGGATCTCCGCCCAGTCCTCCACCGTGATCACCTCCCGACCATCCCGGGAGGGGGTCAACTTTCCCGGGACCTCAGGGGGACGCTCCTATGACGCGTCAAGGGTCGCGTGGGGCACGGTTTCGAGCTGGCGGTAGAGCTGGCGGGTGACGTAGCGACCGAGGCAGCGGCGGATTACGCGGTCGGTCTTACCCTCGGCGCGCCGGCGTTCGGCGTAGGCGCGAGTGGCGGGGTCGCGTCGTAGTCGGGTGATCACGACGGTGTAGACCGCACGGTTGAGTTGTCGATCGCCGGAGCGGTTGAGTCGGTAGCGCACCGTCTTTCCCGACGATGCCGGGATGGGGGCGGTGCCGGCCAGCATCGCGAAGGCGCCGTCGTCGCGGCAGCGCCCGGCGTGCGACCAGGCGGCGAGCACGGTGGCCGCGACGATCGGCCCAACACCGGTGAGGGTGAGCAGATCGGGGCGCCAGGAGGCGACGATCGCTCGGATGGCCTTCTCGTGCTCGGCGGCCTCCTCCTCGAGGACCCGGACCCGCCGGGCGATCGCCTTGAGCGCGCTCATCGCGGTGAAGACATGGAGCTGGGCGGCGTAGTGCGCGGGCTGTCCGGGGACGGGGTCACGTGTCGTCGTAGGTACGACCTGACATGTCGTTGGTCCGGCGCGTCGGACCAGTCGATCAGTTCAGGGAGGGACCACCCTCCGGGCTTGTCAGCGGCCAAGCAGACCAGCCCGGAGGGGGTCGCCCGTGATCCTGCCTGTGGAGGCATGGATGGACATCAGGAGGTTCGCCCCGCTACGCGCAGCCGGGGCGACATGGAAGGAAATCGCAGCCGAAGCGGGCTGTGACTGGCGCACCGCGCGCAAGTACCTGTCCGAGGATGCGCCCACCGGGCCGCCGCGGGCGTCGTCGCGCCGGGGCACCCAGCCGCGGGCGGTGGACCCGTTCGTCGAGGTCATCGACGAGTGGCTGCGGAAGGAGCCGAGGCTGCGGGCGTCGGTGATCCACGAGCGGCTGGTCGCTGACTACGGGTTCACCGGGCACTACCAGCGGATCAAGAACTACGTCCGAGAGGCCCGGGTCCGCGTCGAGCTCGAGACCGACCCGAACGATAAGGCGCCGGCGCTGCATCGCCGCTTCGAGACGGTCGCCGGAGCCCAGGCGCAGGTCGACTGGGGCGACGAAGGCACCCTGCTCTCGGCCTCGGGTGAGCCGCGGAAGGTCTACTCGTTCCACATGACGCTGTCCTACTCCCGGGACCCGTTCGTGTGCTTCACCCACGCCCAGGACCTGGCCACGTTCTTCGACTGCCACCGTCGGGCGTTCGCCCACTTCGGTGGGGTCCCTGCCACGATCGTCTACGACTCCCACCTTGACCGTGGTCCGCCGCCACGTCGCCCCGCGTCAGGCGGTGCCGCTACATCCCCAAGCCGCCGCGTTCGCGCAGCATTACGGCTTCGAGATCGATGTGCTCGCCGCCTACCGCCCGACCGGCAAGGGCCGAGTGGAGCGGCAGGTGTTGATCGCCCGCGAGCATGTCCTGGCCGGGCGCGAGTTCACCTCGCTGGCCGAGCTGGATGCCGCCTTCGCCCGGTGGGTGCCGATCCGCCGCGCCCAGGTCCATCGCACCCACGGGCAGGTCATCGGGGTCCGCGCGGCCCGTGATCACGCCGCGCTCGGGGCGGTGCCGGCGCGGCCGTTGCTGGTCACGGAATCCCATAAGCGTCGGTTCGGGCGGGACTCGATGATCTCCTTCGACGGCTCCAGCTACTCG
>JAVXWR010000571.1:0-12782 GCA_032230725.1 Actinomycetota bacterium | reverse complement strand
GTTCCAGGTGGGCGCCGCGATCAGCGTGGTCCTCCAGCCCGCCGCCACCCTCTGCCACGAGTTCCGCATCCCGGTGGCCCGGTCGACCGGTGAGGTGGTGGCGCTGCGCCGGGCCGGCCTCGTGACGCTGGCCGTCGTGGCGGGGCTCGTGCTCGGGGCCGCCGCGGTGGCCGGGCTGCTCGGGAGCAGCGCGGTGGCCACGGTCTGCCTGGCGGCGGCGATCCTCCTGGTCGCCTACGCGGGGACGGTGCTCGACAACGCCGTCCTCATCCACCGCGAGCGCCGCTCGGCGCTCGCGGCGCGCAATCTGCTCGGCGGGCTGCTGGGGGCGGCGTTGCAGGTGGGCGGCGCGCTCCTGACCGGCTCCGCGGTGGTGATCGCCCTGGGAGTGCTGGTCGGGCGCCTGCTGGCGATCGCCCTCACCTGGACCCCGGTGCACGCCGAGCGCCAGGCCGGGGTCTCGCTCTCGCTGCGCGGCTCGCTGCTCTCCGTCGGATCGCAGTCGATCTGGGTGCTCTCGATGCAGACCCTGACGCTGCTGACGACGCCGTTCTTCGGGGTGGTGGCCGCGGGGTACGTCGGTGTCGCGCAGCGGGTCGCCGGTGCTCCGACCAGCCTGCTCGGCCAGGCGCTGGGCCAGGTGTCGCAGAGTCTGCTGGCCCCGCACGTCCGCGAGCCGCACGGGGCCCTGCGCCGGACGATGCTGCGGCAGGTTGCGGTGCTCGGATCGCTGTCCTCGGTGCTGGCGGTGACCCTGATCGTGCTCGCCCCCCGTGGCGCGGCGTGGGTGCTCGGCGAGCAGTACGCGACTGTCGGCGTCGTGGCCGCGATCCTCGCGGTTCCGTTCGCCCTCCAGATCACCGCGGCCCCGCTCGCTCCGTTCCTGATCATGGTCGACCGGCAGGCCGTGCTCTTCCGGCTCCAGATGGTTCGCGCCGCGGTCGCGCTGTCCGCCGTCGTGGGCACGGCGCTGCTCAGCGGCGACTTCCTCCTGACGTGCCTGGCCTATGCCGTGGGCGAGAGCGTGTGCTACGCCGCATGCCTGGGAGCGGTGCTGCGTGAAGCCGGCCGCCAGGACGCGGCTTGCTCCCGCCGTGGTCCTCGGGGAACACGCCGGGGCCTCGTCGATGGGGTCGGTGGGACGGCGACGGACGCCGCTGAGCGGGCTGCTCGGCGGCCGCCACGAGGTGGCCGAGCACGGCCGCCGTGATCTGTTCCGGGTTCTCGTCGACGACGAAGTGGCCGCCGGCGACGACCCGGACCGCGATCGTGTCGGCGCGGGCGCGCGGGACGCGGAGGACGGCGGCCGGGAGGAGCGCGTCGTGGTCGCCGACGACGACGAGGGTGGGGACGTCGAAGCGGCGGCGGCGGTCCCGACCGAGGAGGAGCCGGGGGATGTCGTGCAGGACGAGTTGTGAGTGCGGGCGGCGCCCCGCCGAGGCCCGTGCCGGTTCCGCGGCCACCGCCGTGTAGACGGCGCGCAGCGCGGCGGTCCACACGGCCGGTCTTCGCGCGTCCCTGGTCAGCAGCCACGCCGTGACGGCGGGGTGGTCTCGCAGGACCCGGTCCCCGACGAGGGGGATCTCGAACAGGGCGGTGACCCACCACCGCCAGGTCGTGGGCGCCAGGTACCGCTGCTGCGGCCAGGGGTGGGGGTGGAGATGGCGACGAGGCGTCGGACCCGCCCCGGATGGTCGAGGGCCATCCGGAACGCGAGCCACCCTCCCCAGTCGTGCCCGACGAGGTCGGCGCGGGGGATCGCGGGCTCGTCGAGGACGGCGAGGACGTCGCGCACCCGGTCGTCCGTCGAGTAGCCGGTCCGGGGGGCATCGCTCCACCCGGCCCCGCGCAGGTCGAGGGCCACGACCCGGTGGGTCGTGGCGAGCGACGTGATCAGTGCGCGCCACACGTACCAGTGCTGTGGGAAGCCGTGGAGCAGCACGACCGCGGGCGCGGTCTCCGGCCCGGCCTCCGCGACGTGCAGCCGGATGCCGTTCACCGCGTGCCAGCGGTGACGGACCTCGGGGACCTCGGGCATCGCCACCATGTCCGCCTCCACGGCCGTATCGTCAGGTACATGACGAACATGGCAGCGGACGGGTCGGTAGTCAAGCACCTGACCAATCCGTTACTCGGTCGCCCGCAGCCGCTCGGTGACGTGATGCGCCAGGCCCACCGGGTGCTCGTCTCCCATCTCGACGAGGCCCTCGACGCCGCGGGTTATCCCACGCTCCGGTCGGCGCACGTGTCGGTGCTCGCCACCGTCGACCCCGAGGGCTCCCGGCTCAGTGAGCTCGTGGACCGGGGCGGGCGCACCAAGCAGGCCACCGCCCAGCTCGCGGGCCACCTGGTGGCGCAGGGGTACGCCGAGCTCGTGCCGGACCCGGCGGACCGTCGCGCGAAGCGCTACGTCCCCACCGCGCGGGCCTACACGCTGCTGGCGGCGTGCGAGGAGATCGTCGCGAACTACGAGCGGTGGCTCGAGGGTGTCGTGGGTGCGGACGGCCTGGTCCGGTTGCGGGCCGTGCTCCTGACCATCGTCGAGGGGAACACCGCGCCCGCGCGGGCCGCTGACCCCCTGGACGGATGAGCCCCACCGGGCTCTGGCGGCCCGGTCGGGTGTCTCAGTCCCCGGGCTTCGGCTGGCCGTAGCCCCGCAGGTCGGCCACCACACCCTCGATCTCCTCGGTGCTCAGGGTGCGCACCGGGAGGCCGGTGGCCAGCGCCCGCAGATGGAGGTCGCAGATGTACTCGAGGTAGGCGACCAGGTCGAGCGCCTTCGCGAGGGACGCTGCGAGGGTGACGGCGCCGTGGTGGGCCATGAGCGCGCCCGTGCGGTCGCGCAGCGCCTCGAGGACCCCGGCGGCGAGGGCGTCGCTGCCGAAGCGGGCGTAGGGCGCGACCCGGACCTGGCCGCCCAACAGGGCGGAGTAGTAGTGCGACGTCGGGACCGCGTCGACGACGGTGGACAGGGCCGACGACGCGACCCCGTGGGTGTGCACGACGGCCGCGACGTCGCGCTCGCCGTACACGGCCAGGTGCAGGGGGAACTCGCTGGACGGCTTGAGCGGCGCCTCGACGGGGGAGCCGTCGAGGCGGTGGACGCCGACGTCCCCGGCCGCCAGCCCCGGATAGTCGACGCCGCTCGGGGAGATCGCGACGAGGTCGTCGACGCGGACCGAGATGTTCCCGGCGGTGCCCACCACGAGCGCGCGCTGCTGCAGCGCGCGGCAGGCGTCGGCGATCTCCTGGCGGACCTCGGCGAGCAGCATCGCCGCTCCTCTCGTGACGGTGGCTTCAGGACCTCAGGGGACCAGCGCGTACTTGCTGCCGCGCCCGGCGGCCATGTCCTCGAGGCTCTCCACGAGGCGGTCCAGCGGGCGGGTCTCGGTCACCAGGAAGTCGCCGTCCACCTGCCCCCCGGCGAGGAGGCCGACCGCGGTCGCGACGTGCTCGGGCGTGTGGTGGAAAACGCCCTTGAGGGTGTACTCGGCGTAGTGCATGGCGACCGCGTCGATGGTGACCGTGGAGCCGGCGGCCGGCCCGCCGAACAGCACCGCGGTCCCGCCGGGCCGCAGGGCACGGACGGCCTGCTCCCAGACCTCGGGCAGGCCCGCGGCCTCGACCCCGACGTCGGCACCCCGGCCGCCCGGGGTCACCCGGCGCACGCTCGCTGCCCGCGCCTCCGGGCCGTCGTCGCCGCTCACGTCGACGATCTCCGACGCGCCGGCCTCCCGCGCGCGCTCCAGGCGCCAGGGCGAGACGTCCACCGCGACGACGGTGGCGCCGCGCAGGACGGCCAGGCGCACGAACATCAGCCCGATCGGCCCGGCCCCGTGGACGACCACGGTGTCGCCCAGCCCGATGCCGCTCTCGGCGATGCCGTGCACGACGCACGCCAGTGGCTCGACGGGCGCCGCGGCGGCGAAGTCGAGGTGGTCGGGCAGTTCGAAGGTGTTGCGGGCGGTGATGGCGGCCGGCACCGCGACCCGCTCGGCGAACGCCCCGTTGAGGAACACCAGGTTCTCGCAGAGGCTCAGCCGCCCGATGGTGCAGGCCCAGCAGGCGTAGCAGGGCGCGGTGTTGGCCGCGACGACCCGCATCCCGGGACGGAAGCGCTCCACCCCGTCGCCCACCGCGGAGACCACCCCGGCGAACTCGTGCCCGAACCGGGCGGGCAGCGTCGGGAACAGCTTCGGGTGCCCGCGCCGGTAGGACTTCAGGTCGGTGCCGCAGGTCGTCGCCGCCCGGACGTCGACGACGATCTCGCCCGGGGCGGGCTCCGGGTCGTCGACGTCCTCCAGGCGCAGGTCGCCCGGGGCGTGGAACACCGCAGCCCTCACGGGGCCGCCTCGGGGGTGCCGACCGCGCGGCGTGCCGTCGCCAACGCCCGGAAGGTCTCGCGGAGCGCCGGGTACAGCCCGCGGTAGGCCTCGTAGAGGTGGTCGTACCGCTCGTGCGCCGCGGGGTCGGGCTCGACCGTGCGGGTCGACGGCGCCATCGCGGCGGCGGTCTCGGCGAGCACCCGGGGGTCGTCGGTCCCGGCGGCGCCGAGCACCGCGGCTCCGTGGGCGCTCATCTCCTCACCCTCGCAGATCTGCAGGGGGCGGGCCGTGACGTCGGCCAGCAGGTGGCTCCACAGCGGGCTGCGCACGCCCCCGCCCATGGCCCGGATCGTGGTGACGGGGGTGCCGGTGGCGCGCTCGAGGCCGTCGAGGTGCAGGCGGACCTCGTAGGCGCACGCCTCCATCAGCGAGCGGTAGACGTGGCCCGGGGTGTGGCTGCCGGTCCAGCCGACGATCGCGCCGCGTGCGAGCGGGTCCCAGTAGGGCGCCTGCGCGGCGTTCCAGTAGGGGAGCGTGAGCAGGCCGCCGGCACCGGGCCCGGCGTCCGCGGCCGACTGCTCGAGCGCCTCGTCCGGCCGCCCGTCGCCGTCGGCGCCGAACGCGGTCCGGAACCATGTCGTCAGGTACGTGCCCGAGCTCAGCAGCGTCTCCGGGGTGAAGGTGCCCGAGGCGACGCCGGCGAGGGTGCGGAAGGCGCGGTTCCAGACGTAGGCCGGGGTGGACACGCCGAGCACCAGCGCCGTGCCCACGTTGAGGTAGGCGGTCCCGGGATCGGTCGCGGCCGCCCCGAGGCCGGCGGCCTGGCCGTCACCGAGCCCGGCGAGGACGGGGGTGCTCGCCGGCAGGCCGAGGGCGCTCGCCGCCTCGGTGGTCAGCTCCCGGACGGGCTCGCCCGGCGAGAGGAGCTCGGGCAGCTGCTCGATCCGGAGGCCGGCCATCGCGACGAGCTCCGAGGACCACGTGCGGCGGGCGAGGTCGAACAGGCCGAGGGCGTCGGCCGAGACCGTGCTGGTGGCCCATCGCCCGGTGAGCCGACGGTGCAGGCAGGCCGCGACGTCACCGACGCGCTCGGCCCGGGCGAGCACCTCCGGCTCGTGCGCGGACAGCCACGCGAGCTTGTACAGCGCCGGGGTGACATCGGGCGGCTTGCCCGAGAGCTCCTGGACGTGGTCGTTGCCCAGGGCGGCGATCTCCTCGTCGGCCCGGCCGTCGAGCCAGAGGATGGCGGGGCGCAGCGCAGCGTCGGCGGCGTCGAGACAGGCGAACGACTCCCGCTGGTGGGTCAGGCACAGCGCCCGCACCGGGCGGCCGTGCAGACCGGCGACGGTCTCGGCGATCGCGTCGCGGGTCGCGGTCCACCAGTCCTCGGGGTCCTGCTCGTGCCAGCTCGGGTGCGGGCTGTGGACCGCGAGGTCACGGCGGGCCGAGGCGACCGTGCGTCCCTGCGCGTCGACCGCGAGCGCCTTCGAGGCGGTGGTCGAGCAGTCGACGGCCACCACGACCGGCGCGTCGCCCTCGCCGGTCGGGTCCGCCATCCCCGTCCCTCCGCCGTCGCCCCAGCGCGCCTGCCGGGCCCACGCTAGAGCGCGGGCGCCCGCCGTCGGAAGTCGTAGAGTCCGTGCCCGTGCGGTTCACGGTGCTGGGGGCCGGCGCGATGGGCTCGGCCTTCGCGACGCCGTTGCGCGCCGGCGGCCACGACGTCCGGGTGTGGGGCACGTGGCTCGACGGCCAGATCCTCGAGACCCTGCGGCGCGGGGAGCCGCACCCCGGGACCGGTGTGCGCCTGGCCGCGGGTTGCGCCCTGCACGACGCCGAGGATCTGGCGGCCGCCCTCGACGGGGCGGAGGCCGTGCTCGTCGCGATCTCCTCCGTAGGGCTGGCCGACGTGCTCGACCGTGCGCTGCCGCTCCTGCCCTCCGCCGCCGTCCTCGCCCTGGCCACCAAGGGTTTCGTCGCCACCGACGACGGTCCCGTGCTGATCCCCGACGCGGTCCGTGCCCGGGCGCCCGAGGCCCGGCTCGCCGTCGTCGGGGGCCCGTGCAAGGCCAACGAGGTCGCGGCCGGGCGGCCCACGCTCGCGGTGGTCGGTGCCCGGGACCTCGCGCGCGCCGAGGGGCTCGCCGAGGCCATGAGCACGCCGGTCTACCGCGTGGAGGCGTGCGCCGACGAGCCCGGCGTCGAGGTGTGCGCCGCCCTCAAGAACGTCTACGCGATCGCGCTCGGGATCGCCGACGGGCTGCCCACCGAGGACCCGACCGGCGACCAGCCCTGGCACGACCTGCGGGCCGCCCTGTTCACGCGCGCGCTGCGCGAGCTGCGCGACGCCACCGCGCTCGCGGGCGGCGACCCGACCACGCCGCACGGCCCGGCCGGGGTGGGCGACCTCGAGGTCACCGGCCTCAGCGGCCGGAACAAGGTGTTCGGGATCCGGGTCGGCGGCGGGGAGCGCCCGAGCGTCGCGCTCGACGCCATGGCCGCCGAGGGCCGCCTGGTCGAGGGCGTGCCCGCCGCCCGTCTCGCCCGCGGCTGGGTGGGTGCCGACCTCGACCGCTTCCCGCTCCTGGCCGCCCTGTGCGATCTCCTCGACACCGACCGCTCACCCGCGACGGACGCCGACGCCCGCCACCGGATCGTCGAGGCCGCCCTGCACGGGCGCTGACGCGACCCGCGCTCAGCCGTCGTCGTCCTTCTTCGGCGGGGCCGCCGGTGCAGGCGCCTGGGGCTGCCCGGCCGCGGGCGCCGTCGCCTGGGCGGGCGCCGGCGACCGTCCCGGCGCCGGCACCTGGACCTGGCTCGCCGGCGGAGGAGCGGCCGGTGCGTCGTCGCTGTCGCCGTGCCCGGCGCCGCTGAACACCAGCACCAGCCCGATCACGGCCGCCGCCACCGCGAGCGCGTTGCCGATCCGGTTCTTGGTCACCACTGCGACGTCGCCTCCCCTGGGGCGCCGGCCTCGCTGCCGGCGTGATCGCGACCACAGCCTGGGTGGGCGACGGGAGGTCCGTCAAGGGAGGTCGCGGTCGGGCAGGAATCGAGAAGCACCCGCGGCCGCGACCCTCCTACCGTGATCGCCGACCGGGACCCCACGGTGATCCCGACATACTGGTCGCGGGCGCACAGGCCGACCGGCGCGCCGGAGACGGAGACACGATGAGCACCGCCACGAGGACGGACGCGGCCCACACCGCTGACGGGCACGACCTCATCCGCGTGCTCGGTGCCCGCGAGAACAACCTGCGTGACATCAGCGTCGAGCTCCCCAAGCGCCGGCTCACGGTGTTCACCGGCGTCTCCGGCTCCGGCAAGAGCTCCCTCGTGTTCTCGACGATCGCGGCCGAGTCCCAGCGGCTGATCAACGAGACCTACTCGAGCTTCGTCCAGGGCTTCATGCCGACGATGGCCCGCCCGGACGTGGACGTCCTCGACGGCCTGACCACGGCGATCATCGTCGGGCAGGAGCGGATGGGCGGCGACCCGCGCTCCACCGTCGGCACCGCCACCGACGCGGGAGCGATGCTGCGGATCCTCTTCAGCCGGCTCGGGGAGCCCCACATCGGCTCGCCCCAGGCGTTCTCGTTCAACGTCGCCTCGATCAGCGGGGCGGGGGCGGTGAACCTCCAGAAGGGCGGACGCACCGTCAAGGAGCGCCGCGAGTTCAGCATCACCGGCGGCATGTGTCCGCGGTGCGAGGGCCGTGGATCGGTCTCGGACATCGACCTGACCGCGGTCTACGACGAGGACCGGTCGCTCGCCGAGGGGGCCATCACGATCCCGGGCTACAGCATGGACGGCTGGTACGGCCGGATCTTCAAGGGCTCCGGCTACTTCGACCCCGACAAGCCGATCAGGAAGTACACGAAGCGCGAGCTGGGCGACCTGCTGTACCGGGAGCCCACCAAGATCAAGGTCGAGGGGATCAACCTCACCTACGAGGGGCTGGTCCCGCGGATCCAGCGCTCGATGCTGTCCAAGGACGTCGACTCGCTCCAGCCCCACGTGCGGGCGTTCGTCGACCGCGCCGTCGTCTTCGCCACCTGCCCCGAGTGCGGCGGGACGCGCCTGACGGAGGCCGCACGGTCGTCGCGCGTCCGGGGGCTGAACATCGCCGAGGCCTCCGCGATGCAGATCTCCGACCTCGCCGACTGGGTGCGCGGCCTCGAGGAGCCTTCCGGAGACGAAGCGCGGCGGAGCTCGACCATCGAGAGGGTCGGCCCGCTGCTCACGACGCTGCGGGACACCCTCGACTCGTTCGTCGAGATCGGCCTGGGCTACCTCTCGCTCGAGCGGCCCGCGGGCACGCTCTCGGGCGGCGAGGCGCAGCGGGTGAAGATGGTCGGGCACCTCGGGTCCTCGCTCACCGACGTCACCTACGTCTTCGACGAGCCCACGATCGGCCTGCACCCCCACGACATCGCCCGGATGAACGGCCTGCTGCTGCGGCTGCGCGACAAGGGCAACACCGTGCTCGTCGTCGAGCACAAGCCCGAGACGATCGCCATCGCCGACCACGTCGTCGACCTCGGCCCCGGGGCGGGCACCGAGGGCGGGACGATCCAGTTCGAGGGCACCGTCGAGGGCCTGCGGACCAGCGGGACGATCACCGGGCAGCATCTCGACGACCGCGCCGCGCTCAAGCCGGGCGTGCGCGCGCCGTCGGGAGCCCTGGAGGTCCGCGGCGCGTCGGCCCACAACCTGCGCGACGTCGACGTCGACCTCCCGCTCGGCGTGCTCCTCGTGGTCACCGGGGTCGCCGGGTCGGGCAAGAGTTCCTTGATTCGCGAAGCTTGCGGAGCGAACAGTCGAATCAGCCACGGTTCGGTGGCCGGGCGCGAGGGCGTCGTGGCGGTCGACCAGACCCCGATCCGCGGCTCGCGGCGCAGCAACCCCGCGACCTACACCGGGCTGCTCGAGCCGATCCGCAAGGCGTTCGCCAATGCCAACGGCGTGAAGCCGGCCCTGTTCAGCGCCAACTCCGAGGGCGCCTGCCCCAACTGCAACGGTGCGGGCGTCATCTACACCGACCTCGCGATCATGGCGGGTGTCGCCACCACCTGCGAGGTGTGCGGCGGGAAGCGGTTCTCGGCCGACGTGCTCGAGTACACGTTCGCCGGGAAGGACATCAGCGAGGTGCTCGCGATGTCGGTCGCCGAGGCCGAGGAGTTCTTCGGAGCCGGGGAGGCGCGCACGCCCGCGGCGCACACGATCCTGGGCCGGCTCGCCGACGTCGGGCTGGGCTACATCCGGCTCGGGCAGCCGCTCACCACGCTGTCGGGCGGCGAGCGCCAGCGCCTCAAGCTCGCCACCCACCTGTCCGACAAGGCCGGCGTGTACGTCCTCGACGAGCCGACGACGGGCCTGCACCTCGCCGACGTCGAGCAGCTGCTCGGGCTGCTCGACCGGTTGGTCGACTCGGGGCGCTCGGTGATCGTCATCGAGCACCACCAGGCGGTGATGGCCCACGCCGACTGGGTCGTCGACCTCGGGCCGGGCGCGGGTCACGACGGCGGGCGGGTCGTCTTCGAGGGGACGCCCGCCGACCTCGTGGCCGCCCGGTCCACGCTCACCGGGGAGCACCTGGCCGCCTACGTGGGTGCCTGACTCCGTAACCACGCGGCGGTCAGCGGTCCGAGCTCGTCGAGCTCCTTGTACGCCCGCGTCTCCGGCGTCAGGGTCTCGAGCACCGAGGCCAGCCGCGCCGCCCACGCCGGCACGAGCGCGACCTGGGTGAGCGGGAGCAGCCGGACGCCGATGAGGAAGAGCACGCTGTCGGTCAGCGGGAGCCGGACCAGGTGCTGCACCTCGGTGCGCAGGTGCACCTCGCGGCCGGGGTCGGCGACGTCGAGCGCGGCCCGACGTGCGCCCCACGCTCGGAACGCGTCCAGGGACAGGTCCGGGCGGTCGTCGAGCTGCAGCCCCCAGTTGAGGCGTCGCCAGACCTCCCCGGGCCCGCGGCCCAGCAGGAACCGCTCCGCCCGCGCGAACACCCGCTGCGCCGCCTCGCCCGGGACCGGGCGGTGCAGCTCGGCGAAGCTCATCCCGGCGTCGAACCCGACCGACCACACCGACGCGAAGACGACCAGCCCGGCGTCCAGCCAGAGCCGATCGTCGCGGGCCCCGAGGACGACGGCGTCCTCCTCGACCTGCCGCCCCGCGAAGCGCAGCGGGTGCTCGGGCAGCGAGGCGTCGTCGCCGACGACGAAGTCCTGGGTGACGCCGAGCCGGGCGTTGCGCCAGCGGTAGCGGGAGCCGTCACGCTCCAGGCTCGCCTCGGCCGGGCGCTCGCGGGCAATGCGGTCGAGGAGCCAGAGCATCGCGTCCCACGACGCGGCCCGGGCGTGCGACGCGGCGACGAACCGGCGCGGTTCGCGGTCGAGGATCGCCCGGCGCTGGTCGACGACGGCTGGGTGGTCGTCCCCGACGTGCAGGATCGTCGCGCCCCACGCGCCGGCCTCGGTCGTCCGCTCGACGCCGGCCTCCTCGACGTTCGCGCTGACCCGGTAGGTGTCGTGCGGGAGCGGGAACGGATATTCCGACGTCGGACGATCGATCGTCACAGATCCAGCACCAGGGTCTCGCCGGGCGCGGCGCGGGAGACGCAGGGCGCCATCCGACCCGGGCGCTCGTCGTCGGCGAGCACGGTTTCCCGGTGCTCGACCCGCCCGGCCAGCACCGTCGTCGCGCACTCGCCGCACACGCCCTGCCGGCACCGGTGCGGCGCCGCGACGCCCGCGCGGGTGAGCGCGTCGAGCAGCGTCTCGGTCGCGCCCACCGCGACCTCCCGCCCGGAGCGGCGCAGCGCCACGGTGAACGGCGCGCCGGGCTCGGGTGCGTGCACGAACGGCTCGGCGTGGACGCGGGCGTCGACCCAGTGCGCGCGGCGCGCGGTCGCGGCGACGTCGGCGATCAGCCCCGGTGGCCCGCAGGTGTAGACGTGGCTGCCCCACGGCGCGCCGCGCAGCGTCGGGTCGAGGCGGGCGGCGAACGCCGCCCGATCGGTCGCGACCGTGAGCCGGTGCCCGGCGATCCGGCGCAGGTCCGCGGCGTGCGGGGTGGTCCCGGGGCGCTGGACCAGCAGGACGTCGAAGGAGTTCCCCCAGAACGCGTGCCACGCGGCGTGGGCGAGCACCGGCGTCACGCCGATCCCGCCGGCGACGAGCACGTGGTGCGCGGCCGTCGCGACCGGCGGGAACGACGAGCGGGGCCCGGAGACCCGCACGCGGTCACCGGGCGCGAGCTCGTGGACCCGGCGCGAGCCGCCCGCGCCGTCCGGGCGCAGCGCCACGGTGACGCGGTAGGCGTCCGGCTCGTGACCCGGCAGCCCCCGTCCGGGTCCCGGGACCAGCGAATACGGGTTGCGCCGGCCCGGGGCCCACTCGATCGCCAGGTGCGCCCCGGGTGGATACGACGGGAGCGGTCCCTCGCCGGTGAGCGTCAGCGACCGCACGCCGGGGCACGGGGTGGCGACGGCGGCGACGCGCAGCTCGGGCATCACCGCACCCGGGGTGCGCCGAGGACGGCGCCGTGGGTGCGGGACTCGTGGTCGGTGACCACGAGCGCGACGCCGCACCCGGGGCACGGCCGCTGCTCGCCCGCCCGGGCGTCGAACCGGTGGTGGCAGGCCCCGCAGTGGACGCGGATGACATCGCCCGTGCCCAGCGCCCGGACGGTGACCTCCTCGTCGAGCGCCCCGCGGGCGAGGGCGGCGGCGCGGACGGCCCGGACGTCCCGCCCGGACCCGACGGCCAGCACCCGCCACCCGGTGTGCAGGCGGGGGAGCTCGGCGTCGAGGACCGCGCCCGCGTCGTCGGCGTCGCCGAGCACGCGGTACCGGTCGCCCGGGCCGCAGCGGTCGGCGGCGACGGCCTCGGCGGCCTCGCCGACGGCGAGGACCAGGACCGGCGCGCGCCCGGGACCGGCGGGTCCTGGCGTCCTCACGATGTCCCTCCCACACGCAGGGTGGTCCCGATCACGGTGGCCCTGAGCTGGGGAAAGGCACCGCGCGGCGGCTGGGGGCGGTCCGGAGCGCCCGCGGCGACAGTACGCTCGCGGTGTGAAGGTCCTACTGCTGGAGAGCATCCACCCGACCGCAGCCGAGGCGTTCCGCCGTGCCGGACTCGAGGTCGAGGAGCGGCCCGGGTCGCTCTCCGCCGACGAGCTCGCCGACGCCCTGTCGGGGGTGTCCCTGCTCGGGATCCGCTCCAACACCAAGATCACGGCCGAGGTGCTCGACGCCGGGAAGGACCTCCTGGCCATCGGCTGCTTCTGCATCGGCACCAACCAGGTGGACCTCACCGAGGCGGCCGAGCGCGGCATCGCGGTCTTCAACGCGCCGTTCTCCAACACCCGCAGCGTGGTCGAGCTGGTGCTCGGGGAGATCATCGCGCTGACCCGCCGGCTGGTCGAGAAGACCCAGCGGATGCACGAGGGCATCTGGGACAA
>JAVXWR010000188.1:0-4344 GCA_032230725.1 Actinomycetota bacterium | reverse complement strand
AGATCGCCGCCGAGCACCCGGACTGGGTGATGCTCTACCAGTACGGCAACCCGGCGAACGCCCTCGCGCACTACGAGGGGACCGGCCCGGAGATCCTGCGGGACATGCCGACGATCACGCACTTCGTGGCCGGCCTCGGCACCACCGGCACCCTCATGGGCACCGGGCGGTACCTGCGTGAGCACAAGCCGGACTGCCAGATCATCGCCGCCGAACCACGCTACGGCGAGCTGGTCTACGGCCTGCGCAACATCTCCGAGGGCTTCGTACCCGAGCTCTACGACCCCGACGTGCTCACCGGGCGCTACTCGGTCGGCGCGCACGACGCGCTGCGGCGCACCCGCCAGCTCGTCGAGCAGGAGGGCATCTTCGCGGGCATCTCGACCGGTGGGATCCTGCACGCCGCGCTGGCCCAGGCCGAGAAGGCCGCGGGCGGCGACACCGAGGCCGACATCGTGCTCGTGGTCTGTGACGGCGGGTGGAAGTACCTGTCCACCGGGGCGTACGCCGGGACGCTCGACGAGGCCTCGGAGGGGCTCGAGGGCCAGCTCTGGGCCTGACCGATTCCTCACGCTCGCCCACCGGCCCGAGCGTATCGTCGGCGGCGTGACGAGCCCCGGATCCACCGTCCCGGCGAAGCCCCGGGTGCTCCCGGCGCACCCGCTGCGCGCGGCGATCGGCATGCTCGTCTTCCTCGCGCTGCTGTGGGCGATCGAGGCGGTCGACCAGTTCGTGTTCGGCGGCTCGCTCGACCAGGACGGCATCGTCGCCCGGCAGGTCGACGGGCTCGACGGGATCCTGTGGGCGCCGCTGCTGCACGCCGGCTGGGCGCACCTCATCGCGAACTCGCTGCCGTTCTTCGTCCTCGGATTCCTGGTGCTCGCCGGCGGGCTCGGCCAGTTCGTCGCCGTGACCGCGCTGGTGTGGCTGCTCGGCGGGTTCCTCACCTGGCTGACCGGGTTCGGCGTCACCGTCGGCGCCTCCGGGGTGATCTTCGGCTGGCTCGCGTTCCTGCTCTTCCGCGGCCTGTTCGCGCGCTCGGGGCGCCAGATCGCCCTCGCCGTCGTACTGCTCCTGCTCTACGGCGGGGTGCTCTGGGGCGTCCTGCCCGGCACGCCCGGCGTCTCGTGGCAAGCCCACCTGTTCGGGGCCCTCTCCGGTGTCCTCGCGGCGCGCCTCGTCGCGTCGGCCGACCGACGATCGAGCTCCGGCAACCCTCCCGGCGGTCCGGTGTCGCCCTACCCGATCGGGCCGTAAGGTGCCCGCGTGGAATTGATCGTCCTGGGGTGCTCCGGCAGCGGCGCCGGACCCACCTCACCCGCCTCGGGCTATCTCGTGCGCACCTGGGAGACGACGCTCGTGATGGACCTCGGCAACGGCACGTTCGGCACCCTGCAGCGCCACCTGGACCCGTTCGACCTCGACGCCGTCGTGCTCTCCCACCTGCACCCCGACCACTGCGCCGACGTCTCCGGGCTCGTCGTGCACCGTCGGTACCACCCGGACGGGCCCGGCAAGGTGCTGCCGCTGCACGGGCCCAGCGAGTCGGAGGTCCGGCTCGCGGTGGCCTACGCGCCATCGTCGGACGAGCGGGTCGCGACCGACCTCACCGACGTCTTCGACTACCACGTCTTCGCCGACGGGCCGGCCAACATCGGCGACATCGCGCTGTCCAGTGCGCCGGTCGACCACCCGTGCGAGGCCTACGGCGTGCGCCTCGAGCACCAGGGCCGGACGCTGGTCTACTCGGGCGACACCGGACCGTGCCGCACGCTCGTCGAGCTCGCCGAGGGCGCCGACGTCCTGCTGTGCGAGGCCACCTGGACCGACGCGCCGGACCGCCCGCCGGGCGTGCACCTCTCCGGCACGCAGGCCGGCCAGGTCGCCCGCGAGGCCCGCGCGAAGCGGCTGCTCCTCACCCACGTGCCGTCCTGGTACGACGGCGAGGATCTGCTCGCCGAGGCGCGCGCCCAGTACGACGGGCCGGTCGAGCTCGTCCGCCCGGACGCGCGCTACACGATCTGAGCGGACCCGGTCCGCGTCCCGTCGTCGGGGCGTTCTCTAGGGTGGACGCCCGTGGCACGCAGCGACGGCAGGTCCGACGACGAGCTCCGCCCCATCGAGATCCGGCGCGGGTTCCAGCAGCACCCCGCGGGGTCCGTCCTCGTCTCCTTCGGCAACACGCGGGTGCTGTGCGCAGCGAGCGTCACGCAGGGGGTGCCGCGCTGGCGCCGCGACTCCGGCCTCGGCTGGCTCACCGCCGAGTACGCGATGCTGCCCTCGGCGACCCACACCCGCAGCGACCGCGAGTCGGTCAAGGGCCGCGTCGGGGGGCGCACCCACGAGATCAGCCGGCTCGTCGGGCGCTCGCTGCGCGCGGCGATCGACCTCAAGGCGCTCGGCGAGAACACCATCCAGCTCGACTGCGACGTCCTGCAGGCCGACGGCGGCACCCGGACGGCGGCCATCACCGGCGCGTACGTCGCCCTCGCCGACGCGATCACCTGGCTCGGGGCCCACAAGCGCCTCGCCGACCCGCAGCCGCTGTCGTGCTCGATCGCCGCGGTGTCGGTCGGCGTCGTCGACGGCCGCGTCCGCCTCGACCTGCCCTACGACGAGGACAGCCGCGCCGAGGTCGACATGAACGTGGTCGCCACCGACGCGGGCACGCTCGTCGAGGTCCAGGGCACCGGGGAGGGCGCCACGTACACCCGCGCGACACTCGACGCGATGCTCGACTCCGCGCTCGCGGGGATCGCCCGGTTGACCGAGATCCAGACAGCCGCGCTCGCCGAGCCCTACCCCGGCGAACTCCCGTGAGCGGCCCCGACACCACCGGAGCAACGACGCGGGACGTGCTGCTCGCGACCCGCAACGACGCCAAGCTCGCCGAGCTGCGCCGGATCGTGGCCGCCCTCGGCCTCGACGAGGTGCACATCCTCGGGCTCGACGAGGTCGATGCCTTCGACGAGGCCCCCGAGACCGGGGCGACGTTCGCGGACAACGCGCTCGCGAAGGCGCGCGACGCGGCGGCGGCGACCGGGCTGCTCGCCGTCGCCGACGACTCCGGGCTCGCGGTCGACGCCCTGAACGGCATGCCGGGGGTCCTGTCGGCCCGGTGGTCGGGGAGCACCGGCGAGCGCCGGGACAAGGACGCGGCCAACCTCGCGCTGGTGCTGGACCAGATGGCCGACGTCCCCGAGGAGCGCCGCGGAGCGGCGTTCGTCTGCGCCGCCGCGGCCGCCCACCCGGACGGGCGCGAGGTCGTCGTCACCGAGCGCTGGCCGGGCCGGCTGGTCCGCTCGCCGCGCGGGCTGAACGGCTTCGGGTACGACCCCGCGTTCGTCCCCGACGGGGAGACCCGGACCTCGGCCGAGATGTCGCCCGACGAGAAGGACGCCGTCTCGCACCGCGCCCGCGCGTTCCGTGCGCTCGCGCCCGAGCTCGAATCCCTGCTCTGAGTCCCGTGGCCGACCAGTACTTCGCGGAGCAGCCGACGGCGCCGTCGTCACCCGTGCCCGCCCGCCTCGACGTCGCGGGCCTGTCGTTGACCGTCACCACCGACTCGGGGGTGTTCTCCCGCGGGCGGCTCGACACGGGCACACGGGTGCTGCTCGAGCACGCCCCGGAGCCCTCGGGTGGGGGAGACCTGCTCGACCTCGGCTGCGGCTGGGGCCCGATCGCGCTGTGGCTCGCGACGGCCCGGCGGCGCTCGACGGTGTGGGCGGTCGACGTGAACGAGCGCGCGCTGTCGCTGGTCCGGGCGAACGCGGAGGCGGCCGGCCTGGCCAACGTCCGCGCGTGCCGGCCGGACGAGGTGCCCGAGGACGTGGTGTTCGCCGGCATGTGGTCCAACCCCCCGATCCGCGCGGGGAAGGCGGCGCTGCACGAGCTGCTGACGCAGTGGCTGCCGCGCGTCGACGGCCCCTCCTACCTCGTGATCGCGAAGAACCTCGGTTCCGACTCCCTGGCGCGGTGGTTGGGCGATCAGGGGTACTCGGTGTCCAGGTTGTCGTCGAACGCGGGCTTCCGGGTGCTGGAGGTCGGCAGGACCGCTGCCGGCGACGGCGCGCAGCGGAGCTCGACCGTGGACGGAGAGGAGTGACCTGGTGGTCGCGGTGAATCGGAACGGGTCGGGGACGCCGGTGCTGTGCCTGCACGGCTGGCCGGGCGGACCGTCGGACTACCGGCTGCTCTCGCCGCTGCTGGCCGCCGAGGCCGACGTCGTCGTCCCGCACCTGCTCGGCTACGCCGACTCCTTCGAGCCCGCTGACGCCCAGCGGCCGCCGTCGGATTTCGGCCGCGACGCGCAGGTGCAGATGCTTGTGGAGCTGATCGACTCAC
>JAVXWR010000544.1:0-9145 GCA_032230725.1 Actinomycetota bacterium | reverse complement strand
CCGACTGTGCAACTCGTCGAGCTCGAGGATCACCGGGGCCGCCGTCAGGAAGTACGGGGCCCGCAACCACACCGCACCGCTGACGAGCAGGCGGCCGGGCAGCGTGCCGGAGAGGCGGTTCCACGAGGACAGCACGGCGCTCATGAGCTCAACCTACTCACGGGTAACCAAGTCTGTACACAGGTCCGTCCGGCAGGGTCCGGCCTCGATGTCCGTCCTGTCCGCCCGCCTCCGCGCCCGGCCCCGCCGCTCCGGGGTCCGGGCCGGCCGGGCGGTCGCGGCGCTCGTCGTCGTGCTCGTCGCCGTCCTGGCCGCCGGGGCCGCGGACGCCCCCGGCGCCCCGTTCCTCCCGGGCGAGCCGGGTGACCCGACCGCGCTGGCGTCCACCCCGCCGATGGGCGTCAACGACTGGAACGCCGTCGGCTGCACCGACGCCTTCGACGAGGCCTGGGTCCGTGCCCAGGCGGACGCCCTCGTCGCCACCGGGCTGCGCGAGGCCGGCTACCGCTACGTCAATCTCGACGACTGCTGGGCCTCGCCCCGGCGCGACGGAGCGGGCCGGCTGGTGCCCGACCCGGTCCGCTTCCCGCACGGCATCGCCGTCCTCGCGGACTACGTCCACGCCCGTGGCCTGCGCCTGGGCATCTACACCAGCGCGGGCACGCTGACCTGCGACGCCCGCGGGTTCCCCGCCTCGCTGGGCCACGAGACCGCGGACGCGGCGTCGTTCGCGGCCTGGGGCGTCGACTACGTCAAGGAGGACGACTGCTCCACGGCCGGCACCGACGCGGTCGCGCGCTACACGACGATGGCCCGCGCCCTGCGGGCGACCGGGCGCCCGATGGTCTTCGCGGTCTGCGACAAGGGCAACTCGGCCCCGTGGGCCTGGGCGCCCGGCGTCGCCCAGCTCTGGCGGACCACCCACGACGTCGCCGACGACTGGGCCTCGGTCGCCGACATCATCCGGCTCGACCTCGCCGTGGCCGGGCGCTCGGGGCCGCCGCCGAGCCGGGGCTGGAACGACCCGGACATGCTCGAGGTGGGCAACGGGTCGGGCTCGGGGCAGGCCGTCACCGGGGACGGCACGGTCGACGTCGGGCTGACCCGGGCCGAGCAGGCCACACAGATGGCGGTCTGGTCGATGCTCGCGGCGCCACTGCTGGCGGGTACCGACGTCGCCCGGGCCGACCCGGGGACGATCGCGCTGCTCGGCGACCGCGCGCTGATCGCGATCGACCAGGACCCGGCCGGCCGGCCGCCGACGGTGGACCTCGACGAGACCTCCGGCCGGCTCGTCCTGCGCCGCGCGCTGGCCGACGGCTCGACGGCGGTGTCGGTCACCGCGCTCGGCGACGCCGCGGTCACGGTGCCTGCGGGGGTGTCCGGTCGGGACCTCGTGGGCGGCGGGACGGTCGCGCCGGGAGCGCTCGTCGCCCCGCACGGCACCGTCGTGGTCCGCTGAATCTCGACCGTCCGGACCAGCACGGATTCCGCGGAGCGGAACAGTCCACAGGCGGGTGGCGGACCGTCAGGCGTATGGATCATCCGGATGGGGGATAGGTAGCGCGGAGCGGCCCGGACCCCGCCGTCTAGCCCGAGGAGCAGCCATGCCCACGCCCCCCCTCGTCCCCGGTCTGACCCTCCGGGACGCGAGCCCGGCCGCGCTCGCCGAGCGCCTCGTGCCGATCCTGCGCGACGTGCCCTTCCCGGCCCGCCGCTGGCAGGTCGTCACCGCCGGAGAGATCTACGGGTGCGACGGCGTGACCCGGGAGCTGCTCGCGCGCCTGCCCGAAGCCGAGTACGCGACGCCGCAGGATCTGCTCGGCGTCCTCTCGGCCGTGCTCACGGGCCGGCACCTCCCGGTGACCCCGACGATGCGCGGCGCCACGCCCGCAGGCCGCGCGTTCCGTCCCGGCGTCCCGGCGCGCGTCCCCCACCGCGCGCTGGCGAACCGGCGCCCGCGCATGCCGCGGCCCGCCTGACCCCTGTCAGCCGGCGACCGCGCCCGTCAGGAACGCGTCCAGCGCCGCACCACGGTCTCGAACGGCACCTCGAGCGCGCCGTCGCCGGGGAACGCCCCGTCGAGGTACTCCCGGGCGGCGTGGTGCACCGCGTCCTGGTCCGCGGCCGGGAGCTCCAGCACGCCGCTGTAGGTGCACACCATCCCGGCGACGTCGTCGCGGGTCATGGGCCGCGTCCACCGCACCGTGACGGCCTCCGGGAGCTCGTCGACGAAGCCGTGCCCGGGCGGGAGAGCCACGTCGAAGCCGCGCCGGGACAGTGCCGCCGAGCCGTCGGCGGCGGCCTTCCCGATCCCGCGGACGCCGGCGACCCAGTCCACCGTCGGGTCGGCGCGGCTCCACAGCAGGCCGAGCACCCCGCCGGGGCGCAGCACGCGGGCGATCTCGGCGGTCGCGGCCGGCGGGTCGAACCAGTGCCACGCCGACGACGCGAGCACCGCGTCCAGGGCGCCCGAGGCCAGCGGGATCGCCTCGGCCACCCCGCGGACCGGCCGGGCGCGCGGGGTGGTCGTCGCGAGGCGGGCCAGCATCCGCGGGTCGGGCTCGACCGCGACGACGACGCCGGGCGCGTCGGGCCGGGCGAGGACCGCACGGGTCACCAGACCGGTCCCCGCGGCGAGGTCGGCCACCCGCTGCGCGTCCGGCGGGAGGACGTGGTCGAGCGCCTCCGGCGCCGGGGCCGGACGCAGCCGGTCGTAGGCGTCGGCGCGGGTCCCGAAGGTGGTCGCGCGCGGCATGGGTCCGACCGTACGACGAGGGGAGTCACCACGCGGCGCTCGGTCTCGCCACGCGGTGGCTCCCCGGTGTTACCCGGCGTCAGCTCGTCGGGGCGGTGAGGTCGTAGACCGTCGTGCCGCCGACCGTCGTGGCCGTGTAATGCGCCGTCACCCAGGCGGTGATCTGGGAGCCGACCGAGTCGGAGCCTCCCTGGCCGCCCATGCTCCCGCCGTCGCCGGAGCTGATGAAGTAGTGCACGTCCCCGGCGGCGACCATCGCCTGGAACTGCGCCAGGGTCGGGGCCGCGTCGGAGCCGCTCCACCCGCCGATCGCCATGACCGCGGTGCCCGAGGACAGCTCGGTCGACGCGGCGCTCTGGGAGCCGACGAGCGCCGCGGACCAGGTGGTGCCGGCGCTGCGCAGCATCGAGGTGAGCTCCGCCGACGTCGTCGTCATGCCGCCGGGGCCGCCGCCCTGACCGCCCTGACCGCCCTGGCCCTGGGGGCCGCCCTGTCCGCCGCCGGGCCGCTCACCCGAGGGCGGGGTGCCGCCGCCGGAACCGCGCGGCCCGCCCATGCCGATGTCGTTCCCCGTCGCGGGCCCGGCCGAGACGATCGAGCCGGAGTGTGCGGTCGCCGCGGTGTCGGCCGCGTAGGCCACCGAGCCGCCCGCCCCGGCGAGCAGCGCCGAGAGCAGCAGGACCGGCAGTGCTCGTCGCACCCAGGCGCGACGGGTGACGAGCCCGACCAGCACCAGCAGCACCGCGACCGCACCGGCGACCGCGATCACCCAGCGCAGCCAGGGGAGGAACTCGGGGGTGCGGCGCAGCAGCACGATGCTCCACACCGTGGTCGCGGCGAGCGCGGCGGCCAGGGTGAGACGCGGGACGAGCTCCTCGCGGCGTCGCCAGACCACGACACCGCCGACGGCGAGGGTGCCGGCCAGACCCGGGGCCATGGCGACCGCGTAGTAGGCGTGCAAGGTGCCGCTCATGAAGCTGAACACCAGCGCGTGCACGACGAGCCAGCCGCCCCAGAGCAGCAGGGCCGCGCGGGTGCGGTCGTCGCGGGGCGCCCGACGGGTCAACCACAGGCCGGCGACCAGCACGATCAGCGCCGCGGGCAGCAGCCACGAGGTCTGGCCGCCGAAGGACTCGTTGAACATCCGCGTGATGCCGGTGGACCCGCCGAAGCCGGTGTTGCCGCTCCCGCCGCCGGGGCCACCGCCGCCGCCCGCGTTGCCCGAGCCGCCGAAGATGCGGCCGAGGCCGTTGTAGCCGAGGACCAGGTCGAGGAACGAGTTGTCCGTGGAGCCGCCGATGTAGGGGCGCGAGCTCGCGGGCCACAGGTCGACGAGCAGCACGTACCAGCCCACCGAGACGATCATCGCCACGAGGCCGGAGGTCAGGAGGAGCAGTCGACGCCGCCAGGACACCGCCGTCGCGAGGACGGCCACCAGCACGATCGCGGGCAGCACCAGCCAGGCCTGCAGCATCTTCGTCAGGAACCCGAGCCCGAGCAGGGCCCCGGTGAGCAGGATCCAGCGGACGCCGGCGCGCCCACGGGCGGCGTCGACCGCGCGGACGGCGGCGTAGGCGGCCGCCGTCATGCAGAGGACGAGGAGCGCGTCCGGGTTGTCGAACCGGAACATCAGGACGGCGACGGGGGTGAGCGCCAGCGCCGTCCCCGCGATCAGGCCCGCGCCGGGCCCGGCCCAGCGCCGGACGGCCGCCCGCAGCAGCGCCACGGAACCGACGCCCATGAGCGCCTGCGGCGCCAGCATCGACCAGGCGTTGAAGCCGAAGATCCGCCCGGAGAGCCCCATGACCCACAGCGAGGCCGGGGGCTTGTCGACGGTGATGAAGTTCGAGGAGTCCAGGGAGCCGAACAGCAGCGCCTCCCACGACTGCGTGCCGGCCTGGATCGCCGCGGCGTAGAAGCTGTTGCCGGTGCCGGTCGCCCCGAGGTCCCACAGGTAGAGCAGCGCAGTGCCCAGCAGCAGGGCGATCAGAGCCGGGCGCTCCCAGCGCGGCGCGAGCTGCGCGCCGCGCCAGAGCCGGGGGAGGGGCCGCGGGGGCAGGGCGTGGCGCGCGCCGGTCCGACCGGACGCCGCAGGCGCCGGGCGCGGACCGGGCGACCGCGGCGGGGGCACGGTGCGGAAGTCGGTCGTCGTCATGGTCACGACTCTGGTGCCCCGCTCTGTCCGGTTCGTGGGGCGGCGTTGTGGGCCTGCTGTGAGGCGCCCGCGTCCCGAACGGTCGGGCGTGTGGTGACTGTGGGTCGCGAGAGCCGATCGACACCGGATCCGTCGCAGGTCACGGTGACGATCGGACGAGGAACGGGAACTCTGACGGAGATGAAGTCCACGAGGGGCCGGCGGCGTGCGCGGGTGTTCGCGCGCTGTCTCGTGGCCGCGGTCTCCGCGGCGGTCCTCGCGGTCTCGGCGTTCGCGT
This sequence comes from Actinomycetota bacterium, assembly GCA_032230725.1. GTDB lineage: Bacteria > Actinomycetota > Actinomycetes > Mycobacteriales > Pseudonocardiaceae > Actinomycetospora. Next base: position 3,955 of record JAVXWR010000544.1, on the reverse strand, counting down.
GGGCGCAGGTGCGTGTTCTGGATCGATCCACCACGGCTGCGGCGGTGATCGGGACGACGGCGGTGGCCGCGCCGGCCGCCGAGCAGAACATCCTGCTGCTCGGCGTCGACAGCCGCACCGATCCGCAGGGCAACCCGCTCCCGCCCGCGCTGCTCGACGCGCTGCACGCCGGCGACACCAGCGACGGCGGGGACACCGCCGACTCGATCATCGTCGTCCACGTCCCTGCGGGTGGCGGCCGCGCGACGGCGATCTCCGTCCCCCGGGACTCCTTCGTGCGGCTCGCCGACGGCTACGGGCAGCACAAGATCAATTCGGCCTACTCGCGTGCGGTGGCCTCCACCACCGACTCGCTGACCAGCGACGACGGTGCGTCGGGCGCTCCGACCTCACCGTTCGCGCCGCAGGCGGGGCCGTCCCCGGCTCCCGACGACCCCGCGGTGCGCCGGGCCGCGCTGGCGGCGGGCGCCCGCACCACCGTCGACACCGTGCAGGCGCTCACCGGCCTGCGGATCACCCACTTCGCGTCGGTCAACCTCGCCGGGTTCGCCGACGTCAGCCAGGCCCTCGGGGGCGTGCCGGTGTGCCTGCGCGCGCCCGTCGACGACCCCTACTCCGGGCTGGTGCTCCCGGCAGGACCCCAGGCCGTGAGCGGGACGCAGGCCCTCGCCTTCGTGCGGCAGCGTCACGGTCTGCCCGGGGGCGACCTCGACCGCATCACCCGCCAGCAGGTCTTCCTCGCGTCGGCGGCGAACCGGCTGCTCTCGGCGGGCACGCTCGCCAACCCGTTCGCGCTCGACCGGCTGACCGGTGTCCTCGCCCGCTCGGTGACGCTCGACTCCGGGTGGGACGTCCTCTCGTTCGCCACCCAGATGCAGGGCCTGTCGGCCGGCTCGGTCACCTTCCGCACGATCCCGACGGGGACCGACGAGCTCTCGACCTCCGATGACGGCCAGGCGGTGCAGGTCGACCCCGCCCGGGTCCGCACCTTCGTCGCCGACGCGATCGACGAGGACGACGGCGTCGTCCCCTCGGCGCCCTCGCCCTCCGACGCGGCGGTGACCCGTGCCGTCGCGCAGCAGACCCCGGCCACGGACCCGTCCTCGGGCACGACGGACCCGGGTGCGTCGGATCCGGGCACGACGGGTCCGGGCACGACGACCGCCTCCGCAGCCCCCGCGCCGGTCACGCCGCCCATCACCGCGGCCGCACCGGGGTGCGTCAACTAGCTAGGGACGCGGAGTCCACCCGGCGGAGCGCAACAGGCGGCGGATCGTCGGCCCCTTCGCCTCGGCGTAGTGGTTCATGTCGGGCCACTCGCGCCCGGCCAGGGCCCGCTTGGTCGCCTCGTACTCCCGCCGGGCCTCCGGGTGGGTGTGCAGGTGGTCGCGCAGCAGCCGGTACGTGGCGACCTCGTCGTCGCCCGGCGCGTAGCAGTGCAGGTTCACCCGCAGGCCGCCGGTCTCGCGCAGCGCCCGGTGCCCCGGTTCGCGGACGCGCAGCTCGTAGCCCGCCGCGATGAGATCGGGGAGGTAGGCCGCCTCGTCGTCGGGATCGTCGACCCCGACGAGTACGTCGACGACGTCCTTCGCAGCCAGCCCCGGCACCGAGGTGGACCCGATGTGCTCGACGATCCGGGCCCGCCCGCCGAGAGCCGCGACGATCCGGGCGCGGTGCTCCGCGAACCGCGCCGGCCGCCCGTCGTCGTACTCGACGATCACCGGGGTCGCCGGCGTGCGGCCGTGGACGAGGACCTCGTCCAGGTGCGCGTCCAGTTCCTCCGGGGTCACGACGACGTCCCCCGCACCCGCGGCGACGCGTGCTTCTCGCCCCACGCACGCAATTCGCCGAGCGCCGGCATGAGGTCGCGCCCGGCGTCGGTGAGCAGGTACTCGTCGCGCGGCGGGTGCTCCGAGTAGCGCCGCCGCTCGACCAGCCCGCAGTCCTCGAGGGAGCGCAGGCGCGCGGACAGGCTCGCTCGCGGCGCCCCCGTGTTGACCTGGATGTCGTTGAACCGGCCCACCCCGAACCCGAGCTCGCGCAGGGCCAGCAGCGCCCAGCGATCACCGACCAGCGCGAGGGCGTCGGCGATCCCGCACACCCGCGGTCCGGTGGGTGCAGCTTCTGAACTCACGATGCTAGCCTATCGCCGCCAGCAAGTTCAGATTATGAACTCACCACGGAGGACGTCATGGCATCGGTGCTCATCACGGGGGCGTCGAAGGGGATCGGGCGGGCGATCGCGGTCGAGGCGACGAAGCGTGGTCACCGCGTCGTCGCCACCGCCCGGGACCCGCGCACGCTCGAGGACCTCGACGTGGACCAGCGTCTCGCGCTCGACGTCACCGATCCGGGCAGCATCGCCACGGCCGTCGCCGCGGCCGGCGAGATCGACACGCTCGTCTCCAACGCCGGCGTGATCTTCTACGCCGCCGTCGAGGCGACCCCGCCCGACGAGCTCGCCCGGCTGTTCGACCGCAACACCCTCGGCGCCCTGCGGGTGGCCCAGGCCGTCATGCCCGGGATGCGCGCGCGGGGGACGGGGCGGCTGCTGTTCATGTCGAGCGTGGTCGGCCGGCTCGTGCTGCCGCCCAACGCCGCGTACGCCGCGACCAAGTGGGCGCTCGAGGCGCTCGTCGAGGCGCTCGCCGTCGAGACCGCGCCGCTGGGCCTGCAGGCGGCGCTGCTCGAGCCGGGCGCGGTGAGCTCGGGTGCGCTCGACGACGTCGACTGGTTCCGGCTGCCCGGCGACCCGTACGCGCACCTCGGGACGGCAGGGATCGACGGTCGGACGTTCGTGACGCCCGAGGAGGTCGCGGCCGAGGTCGTCGACGCCGTCCAGGCCGAGCACCTGCCGCCGCGGATCCCGGTCGGCGGGCCCGCCCGGGCGCTGCTCGCGGCCCGGCGCGCGGCCCCCGACGTGCCTGGCGCTGCGCGCACGTGAACGGATTTGGTCGCTTGGACGACCAAATCCGTTCACATGGCCGGAGGCCTAACTCGACGGCGCCCGCTCCGAGCCGAGGGTCACCGGGACCTGGCGCGGCTGGCCGCCCGGCGACTGCACCGTCACCGTCACCTGCGCCCCGGGGTTCTCCGCCCGGACGGCGGCGACGAGCGAGTCCCCGTCGTCGATGAGCCGGTCGTCGATCTTGGTGACGACGTCGCCGGCCTTGAGGCCCGCGTTGCCCGCCGGACCCCCCGGGGTGATCGTGCCGAGCGTGGCCCCGTTCTCCGACGTCGCCGCGCCCGTCTGGTCCTGCGCGACGCCGACCCCGAGCACCGCCTGGTTCGCGAAGCCCTGCTGCACGAGCTGGTCGCCGATCCGCTTGGCCTGGTTGATCGGGATCGCGAACCCGAGCCCGATCGAGCCGGACTGCTGCTGCCCACCGCCCTCGGACGAGCCGGAACCCAGCGACGCGATCGCCGAGGTGATCCCGACGACGCGGCCGTTCATGTCGACGAGCGCGCCCCCGGAGTTGCCGGGGTTGATCGCGGCGTCGGTCTGCACGGCGTCGATGACGGTGGCCTGCCCGCTCTGTGCGCCGCCGGTCGCGACCGGCCGCTGCAGCGCGGAGACGATGCCGGAGGTCACCGTGCCGGAGAGGCCCAGCGGGGACCCGACGGCGACGACGCCCTGACCGACCTGCAGCTGGCTCGAGTCGCCGAGGGTGACCGGCGAGAGGCCGGAGACACCGGTCGCGCGCACCACCGCGAGGTCCGCGGTGGCGTCGGTGCCCACGACCTGCACCGGGGCGACCTGCCCGCTCTGGAAGACCGCCTGCAGCTGGGGCGCTGCCTGCTGCTGCTGTTGCTGACCGCCGCCGAGGAGCCCACCGAGGCCGCCCAGCCCGCCGCCCGAGGACTGCTGCGCCTCGCCCGCCTCGAGCACGTGGGCGTTGGTGAGGATCAGCCCGTCCGCGGAGATGACGATGCCGGAGCCCTCGCCGGAGGCACC
>JAVXWR010000531.1:0-3239 GCA_032230725.1 Actinomycetota bacterium | reverse complement strand
CCGGGAGCGAGCCGATGTGGTCGGAGTTCCCGCTGGCCGTCGCGAAGGCGTGCAGCCGGGGAACGACGAGCAGGTCGCAGTGCTCCGTGGCGGGGGTGCGGACCCGGTCGAGCAGGTCCTCCTCGCGGAACGTGCCGTCGCCGACGAGCAGGACGTCCACGCCGTGCGCCCGCACGAGGTCGTCGAGGTCGGCGAGCGTGCCCAGGTAGGGCAGGGGCCCGATGGCGGGGCGCCGCACGGGGTCGTCGAGCGCGAGCGCCGGCCGGGCGGGCGGGGTGCTGTCGACGTGGCCCACGACGGCGAGGCCGTAGCGCGGGTAGCGCTCCAGCAGGGTCGCGACCTCCCGGGAGACGTCACCGCCCCCGATGACGACGGTGCGGTGCGCGACGACCCGGCGTCGCCGGGCGGTGAGGACCACGGCCGTCGTCAGGAACCGCCCGAGGACCACGAGCGCGATCGAGGCGAGGGACGCCCCGACGAACTCCATGACGCCCAGGTCGTCGTGGCGCAGCGCGAACACCGCGGCGACCAGCGCGGTCGCGACGAACAGCCGCCCGAGCAGCGCGGGCAGCTCGTCGAGCACCGAGAGGTGCAGGCGGGCCCGGTACCGGCCGCCGCCGCACACCAACGCGACGGTGATGAGGGAGAGCGCGCCGAACGCCTTGTAGTAGTGCGGCTCCCAGATCATGGGCGCCGCGGCCATCACCGCGTCGACCGGAAGCACCAGCATCCACGCCTGGACCGATCCGGCTCGGCGGATGCCCAGGAGGGGCCGCGCGGGCGGCGGGTCCAGCGGTTGCTCCTGCCGTGGACGGGGTATCGGCCTCTCGACCCGAGCGGGCATGACGGCGCGTGACGGGGGCACCACGCCGGCGGACGTCCGGGCAGTGGTCATGCGTGGTCAGCCTCCGTGGGCCCCTGAGCAGCGGTAAAGGACTCCCGGATCGTCGGGGACCGGGCGTCACGGTGGCCCTGGCAAGAGATCCCAGGTCTGTCCGGCCTGCATCACTCCTTCGTGGAGACAGACCCTGGGAATTAGCCCGTTTGTGTAGTAGACAACTACATGGGGCGAGTGCTGGATCTGCGCTGCCCGTTCTGGTGGAATCGGTTAGCCCACCGAGCGGGTGACGTTGAGACACAGCGTGCACGGGGAGGTACTGCGTGCCGGCGACGGCGGTGAGCGGGTCGGAGACGGCTCCTGCAGCTCCCGGGCCGTTGCCGCCGGTGGGTCGGGGCACGGAGATCGCTCGCCTCCACGAGTCCCTCGACGCGGTCCGTCGCGGCGCAGCCGCCCAGGTCCTGCTCACCGGGGAGTCGGGGATCGGCACCTCCACCCTCGCCGACGCGTTCTGCGCGCAGCTCGCGTCGGGCGGCGACGGCGGTCCGGTCGTCGTCCGGGTGGCCGCCCCCGAGCCGGTGGCGGGCCCGAGCGACGTCCCGGTCGCCTACGCCACCACCGACCGGCTGGCCCGCGCGCTGGACGCGGTCGCGGCGCCGGCCCGGGCGACGTCGAGCCGATCGGCCCCGGGCCTGCACGACGCCCTGCTCCGCATCCGCCGGGGGCCCCGCGGCGACCGCCTCGTCGTCCTCGCGCTGCACGACCTGCAGCACGCCGACCCGGCGTCGGCCGCCGTGCTCACCGACCTGCTGGCCCGGCTGCGCACCGGCGGGCTCCTCGTCCTGGCCACCGCCACCGACCCCGACCTCCTGCCGACCGGCACCCGGGCGTGGTGGCCGTGGCTCTTCGCCGAGGGCGAGCCGAGGTCCGGGCTCGTCGGCGACGAGGCGCGCACCCTGGTCGTCGGCGGCCTCGACGTGCCGTCCGTGGCGGCGTTCGTCGCCACCCGCCGCCCGGCCTCACCGGTCCCGGGCCGGGGGATCGCCGAGCGGCTCGTCGCCGCCACCGGCGGGAACCCCGTGCACCTCGCCCTGCTCGTGCGCCGACTCGACGACGACGTGCTCGCCGGAACGGCGCCCACCCCGCCCTGGGGGACGCTCTCCGCGGACGTCGAGCAGGCGGCGCGAGCGCTCCGCCCGGTCGCCCGGCAGCTGCTCGACGCGCTGGCCGTCCTCGGCGCGCCGGCCCCGGTGGCCCTCCTCGAACAGGTGGCCGGCCTCGACGACGCGGACGTGGGCGACGGGGACGTCTCCGAGCTCGTCGACTCCGGCCTCGTCGTCGCGGAGCGGGCCGGCGCCCGCGCGGTGCTGCGGTTCGTGCACCGCCTGCTCCGCGCCGCGGTGCTCGGGGCGCTGCCGCCCGACCGGGCCGGCGCGCTGCACGCCGCCGCTGGGGTCGCCCTCGGCGGCCGCGCCGGGTCCGCCCACGCCGTCGCCGGCGCGGCGGGACGCCCGCACCCCGCCCTCGCCGCGGCGCTCGAGGAGTCCGCCGCCGCGGAGGCCACCGACCACGACGAGGCCGCGACCCGCCTGCTGTGGGCGGCCGAGCTGAGCCCGAACGGCGCCGAGCGGGAGTCCCGCGTGCTCGCGGCCGGCGTGCGCCTGGTCCGCGCGTCCTCGCCGGGCCGGTTGCGGGCGCTGGAGCCGTTGCTGCGCGAGGCCCGCCCGGGCCCGGAACGCGACCTCGCGCTGGGGATGCTGCTCTCCGAGGCCTCGGACCCGGAGGCACACCCGCGGCTGCAGGCCGCCGTGGACGACCCCGGCGCCGACCCGCACGTTGCCGCCCTGGCCGCCGTGCTCCTCGGCGCCGACCACGCGCTGCACGGCCGCGGGGCCCGGGCGGTCGAGGCCGTCACCAGGGTCCCGCACCTGACCCAGGAACCGCGCCGGCGCGAGCAGATGGCGGTGCTGCACGCCATCGGCCGCGCCCAGCAGTGGGGTCCCGACGCCGGGCTCGACATCCTCGAGGACCTGCTCCCGTTCGCCTACGGCGCCGACCCCGCCGTGATCGCGGGACGGCTCTACCTCGCCGCCGGACGCACCGCCGAGGCGTACGCGCGCCTGCACGAGGGGCTCGACCGCATCCGCAACGGCGGGCTCTCGACGACCGGGCGGCTCGTGCACCTCTACCTGGCGGAGGCGGCGCTGCGAACCGGGCGCCTCGACGAGGCCGAGGCGGAGGCGCGGGTGGGCGCCACGACGTCACGCCAGATCGGCGACACCTGGATCGGCCCGGCGTCGCGCGCGCTGTGGGCGGCGGTGCTGGCGCTGCGCGGGGAGGCCCGCCAGGCCGAGGACCACCTGCGGACCGCCCGCGAGGACCTGCGCAGATCGCCACACAG
>JAVXWR010000172.1:0-3189 GCA_032230725.1 Actinomycetota bacterium | reverse complement strand
GAGGCCCTCGCCGAGTGGGAGCTGCGACGCGGGACGACGCAACCGCTGTGGCTCGACGCGCTGGACGGCGTCGAGCTCCTGCTCGAAGGGGGGCGCGTCGACGAGGCCTGGACGTCCCTGGCCCGCGGGCACGAGCGGGCCCGGGCGTCGGGCTCGACGGTCTACCGGTCGCTGGTGCTGATCTACGAGGCCCGGGCGCACCTGCGGGTCGGCGACGATCTCGGCGAGGCCCGCCGGTCCCTCGCGCGCGCGGCGGCCGAGGGTGCCGACGACCACGCGTTCACCCGGGACCTCGCGTCGTTGTGCCACGGGATCCTCCTCCTGCGGGAGGACCGCGCGGCCTCCGCGGAGGCGACCCTCGCCCGGTGCGTGGCGAACATGCTCCGCGGTGACCGGCTCCTGGAGCTGCCCGCCGCCGCGTACTACCTGTCCGAGGCGCAGGCCCGCCGGGGTGGGGCGGACGCCGCCCGGGACGCGGCGGCGAGTGCCGCGCTCGCGATGCGGGTCGCCACCGAGCACGGCACCGAGGGCCTGCTCCAGGGCGCGGTGCGGGACGTGCCCGGGGTCGCGGAGCGTGCGGTCGAGTCCGCGGGCGCGGACCTCGAGCGGTGGCAGAGCCTCCTCGACCGGGCCGAGGTGACCACCGCCCCGTCCTCGGCCGTGCGCGTCCTGCTGGAGGAGTTCGGGCCGCCGCGACTGCACGTCGACGGAGACCTGGTGGTCCTCCGCCGCCGCAAGGAGCTCGAACTGCTGGCCTACCTGCTCAGCCGCCCGCACCGTGCCGCCCGTCGCGAGGAGATCCTCGACGCCCTCTTCTCCGGCCGGGACGACCGGGGTGCCGCGAGCTACCTGCGGCAGTGTCTGCACCGCCTGCGCGCGGTCCTGCCCCCGGGCGTGGACCTCACCCGGGACGGGGAACGCCTCCGGCTCGCGCCGGCGGGGACGACCGCCGGGACCTCCGGGCAGGTCCTGGCCGCCCTGCGGCGGGCGAACGCCCACCGGGGCGCCGAGCGCCGCACCCTGCTGCTCACCGCGCTCGAGGCGGCCGACCGCGGCGGGTTCCTCGACGGGGTGTCGGGACCGTGGGTCGACGAGCGCCGCCGCGAGGTCGTCGACCTGATCGCGGCCCACCGCCTGGATCTGGCGACACTCTCGGTCGACGCCCGGGACCTCGCCGTCGCGGAGCGCCAGATCGACCGCGTGCTCGCCGAGGATCCCTACCGCGAGCAGGCGTGGCGGGTGCGCCTCGTCGTCGACGGCACCGCGGGGGAGCAGGACCGGTTGCTGGAGCACTACCGCGCCTACCTCGCCGTCATGCGGGAGCTCGACATGGGCCCGTCGGCCGAGATGCACCGACTCGTCGAGACGTTCCGGAACGGGCCTCAGGACCCCGGCGCGTCCGATCCGAGCACCAGGCGGGCCAACTCGACCCGTGACGTGATGTCCAGCTTCGGGAAGATGCGGTAGAGATGGCTGCCGACCGTCCGGTGGGAGAGGAAGAGCTGCTGGCCGATCTCCCGGTTGGACAGTCCCTCCGCCACCAGCCGGGCGATCTGGGCCTCCTGCGGCGACAGCTTCCGCCACGGGCCGTCGCCGCGGCGCTCGTCGTCGCCCAGCGCCGCCAGCGTGCGAGCGGTCCGGCGCGCGAGCGGCTCCGTGCCCAGCGCCGCGAAGGTGGCGTGCGCCCGGTGCAGGACGCGCCGTGCCTCGTCGTTCCGGTCGTGGCGCCGCAGCCACTCCGCGTGGGCGAGCTCCAGGCGCGCCCGGTCGAACGGGCGTGGTCGCGCGCGCTCGATCGCGTCGAGGAATCGCCGCTCGGCGCCGGGCTCCGGACCGAGGACGGCGTCGGCGTAGTCGGCTCCCGTCCGCAGGCCCGGCGGGAGCTCCGGGTCCGCCCGCGCCGCGTCCTCGACCAGTGCCCGGACCGCACACAGGGCCGCTGCGGCGGTCTCCGCCGGCGCGGAGGTCGCGGCCGCGCCCGCCAGGGGCAGGATGCTCGGGACGCAGTGTCGGGGGTTGAAGCCCGGGCTCGTGGGGTCGAAGAGGGGCAGGAGCAGGGAGACCGCCAGTTCGGGGTGATCGCGGTGGACGCGACGGCCCCGGGCGTGGCGGAGCACGGCCAGGATGTTGGTGTTCCCCCGGGACGTGAGCTCGGCCTCGGCCTCGGCGTCGAGCCGGTCGGCCCCGGGGTCGTCACCGAGCAGGCCGGCCACCACGGCACCGGCGGCCAGGGCCGACCCCAGCCACTCCTCGTTCCCGGACTCGCGTGCGAGGCGCACCGCCTCGTCCGCCGCCTCCGCCGCCGAGCCCCAGGCGCCGCGCTCGACCTCGTTGAACGCGAGCACGGTCTGCACGGCGGCGACCGAGGCCAGGCGACCCTGCTCGCGCAGCTCGGTGGCCGCCCGGCCCAGGAGCCGTGCGGCGGACCCGTAGTCGGTGACGACGTGGCTGGCCATGCCCAGCCGGAAACGGTCGTCGGCCGTCGTCGCGCCGGTGCGCACCGGGCGCCCGAGGCGGCGGCCCACCTCCGCGCTCTGCTCCACCGGCGCCACCTGGACCAGCATGGCCAGCACACGCGCGTCCAGCGGGTCGGCGGGCAGGCGGCCGACGGCGTCGACCAGGGCCCGCCGGGTCGGCCGGTCCCGGTAGGTCCACCAGCAGCGCTGCGCGGCGAGCGACAGCACCGCGATCGCCAGGTCGTCCGCCCCGAGCGACCGGGCCTCGTCGGCCAGCGTCACGAGCCGCCCGGGTTCCGGGGCGTCCGGGCCGGTCTGCAGCTCCGCGCGCAGGCACTCGACGTGGATCTCGTCCACGCGACCGAGGTCGAGCCCACCCGCGTCGTCGAGCAGACGCGACGCCACGTCCCGTCGTCCGACCGCCGACGCGACGTCGGCGGCCTCGAGCAGGCGGGCGATCCGCCGTGCCGGGTCCGAGGTCAGGCGGGCGCTGCGCACCAGCGGGGTCACCGCCGAGGCCACCGCTCCCAGACGCCGGGCCCGCGCGGCGGCGGCCGCGAGCTCGTCGGCCAGCTCGTCGTCGACGCCCACCGCGACCGCGGCGCGGTGCGCCAGCCGTCGATCCGGAGCCGTGACCGCCGCCGCGAGCGCCAGGTGCACGGCCCGCCTGCGCTCGGGTGCCGTCCGGTCGCGCAGGGCCGAGGCGAGGAGCGGATGGGCGAAGCGGACCGCG
>JAVXWR010000392.1:0-7852 GCA_032230725.1 Actinomycetota bacterium | reverse complement strand
CGACGCGGCGCCCGAGCTGGGTCAGCGCCGTCATCCGCCACAGCAGCCCCGACGCCACGTACGCCCCCGCGCCACGGGCGCGCCCCAGCGCGACCGCCTCGTCGCCGAGCGCGAGCCGGCGGTGGACGTGGTCCACGTGGGTCCCTTCCTCGTGCTCGGCGAGCAGCTCCAGGAAGTGCGCGTCCGGGTCCCGGACCGCAGCGACGTCCGGTATCGCGCGCTCCCACGGACTGCGCGTCGCCACCAGCTGGGCGCGCAGGGTCCGCTCCAGATCGCGGTCACCTCCGTCCGAGGCCGCGAGCACCTCGAGGCACAGCCCGTGGACCTCGCCGGCGATCGGGGACCGGGCCGCGTTCGTCAGCAGCGTCGCCGCCGCGGCCATCGTGGCGACGTCCCCGAGCGCTCGGGCGCGGTCCGCCGCGTCGCGGCAAAGCGCCCACGCCTGCGACAGCCGACCCCGCCGCGCATGCTCACGGGCCCTGTCCAGGAGATCCGCGGCCTCCGGACCGGTGCGTGGGCCCTCCACCGGACCGAGCATAGGGACACCCGTGAGTGGACCCAAGATGAGTGTTCGCCCCGATGTCCGATCCCCGAGGGTCCCTCACCCTGCTCGTCATGACGATCGACGGGCAGGTGGCGGCATCCCGCGTACGACTCGGGGGCCGGATCGGTTTCTGGGGCGGCATCGTCGGGGTCGTGCAGGCCGCGGTCGTCGCGATGGCGCTGCTCCTGGCGGATCCGGCGGGGGCATCCCGCTTCAGCCACCCCTTCGGTCCCGGGCTCTTCACGGCCGCCCAGGTGACGTTCGCGGCGCAGCACGTGGCGCTGGTCGTCGGGGTCCTCGCGCTCGCCGTGGTGGTCCGCGCCACCCGTGCGGGACGGTGGGGGCTGCTTGGGGCCGCGGTGGGGCTGGCGCTGCTCGCGGTGACGGAACTGTTCGCGATCGGCGTGGCCGGTTCCGCGGTCACCGATCCGCGAGCCGAACTGGCCAGCTCGCTCTACGGAATCCCCACCGTCATCACCGGGATCGCCCTCCTGGTGGCCGGGGTCGGGATCGCCCGGTCCGGCGTGCTGCCCGGCTGGCGTCGATGGGTCGTGCTGGCCACCGGCGCCTTCGTCTTCGTCGGCCTCATCCCGGCGCTCTTCGGGTCCGACCTCCTGGGCCGACTCGGCATCGGGGTCTGGATGCTGCTCTTCGTTGCGCTCGCCCGGGCCGTCGATGAACGACCCTCACCCGGCGCGGAACTCCGCCGGCCGCTCCGGAGGGGCCTCGGCGAGGGCCTTGCGGGTGCGCTCGACGTCGTAGTCCTTGCCGTAGACCGGCGTGCCCGGCTGCTGGCGCCACGACTCCTCGAGTGGGCCGGCGTCCACCGGGTCGAAGCCGAGCTCGTCGACGAGGGCCATGACGGTGTCCTTGGCGGGGCCGTCCTCGCCGGCGATCGGCAGCGCGATCCGGCCCTCCTCGCCACGAGGCTTCCCGCGCTCGAGCAGGTGCTTCCAGTAGATGCCGTTGAAGACCTTGTAGACCGGCGTGCCGAGGAGCTCGGCCACCCAGACGCTCTCCGGCGTGCCGTTCTCGAGGGCCTCGATCCGACCGTCGCGCTGCTGCGGGTAGTAGTTGTTCGTCTCGATCACCGGCGCGCCGGGCTTGGCCGAGGCAACGATGCCGGGCGCGAGATCGGGGGTGTTCTTCTGCGGGATGCTCACGATCACGACGTCCGCGTCGAGCGCGGCCTCCGCGGCCCACACCGGCATCGCGCCGGTCTCCGCGGCCAGCTCCGCCAGCGTCTCGGGCGCCCGGGAGTTGGCCACCCGCACCTCGTGCCCGAGGGCCTGCAGCCGTCGCGTCAGCGTCCCGCCGATCATGCCGGCCCTGATGATTCCGATCCTCATGTCCGTGAGAACCCGGGGCGGGCCGAGCTATTCCGTACGAGCGCGCTCCCGACGAGGCCTCGGACGTCGTCGCACAGCCGCTGCGCCTCCGCGATCGGCACCCGGCTCAGCATGTCCGTGAACTGGGACCACCGCGCGCCCTCGACCGAGACGGCGATGCCGGTGTGCCGGGACAGCGCGAGGAGCCCGCGAAGGCCGGCACGGTCGCAGGCCACGACGCCGTCGACGTCGACGAGGAGCTCCGTCTGGCCGGTCTTCTGCAGCTGGACGCAGTACATCTCCAGACTGCTCACCTCGGCCTCACCCAGTTTCCCGACCAGGAGGAGCCTCCGCGGCGTTTCGGCGTACACAGGCGACCCCTACGTCGTCGGTCATGATCGGGATTGACGACCCGCGGTGCCGGGGAGCACCGTGGCTCCTGCTGACCCACACCAGCGTTTCCCGGTTCGCCCCCCGGGCCGGAGCGGCGCGTGGGCCGAGCCGGGACGGCCCGGATTCCGCCCTCCCCCCAGGGCTGGTCCGGGCCGTCATCGGCCCCGGGGCGCGGCCGTCAGCGCCGCGGGGCTGTCACGGCGCGAGACTTCGCGACACGTCCGGCACCCGGGCGTCGTGCCCGGCCGTCGCCGATCCGTCCGCGGGCGATCGCGGCTCGGGGATCGGCGCGACCGAGGTCCAGGGCCGCTGCAGCTCCCCGATGACGAGGCGCAGGCCGGGCCGCCCCGCGATCGGCTCCCGGTCGATGACGCCGGCGAACTGCGCCACCCGCACCCCGACGACGTCGACGAGGCTCCGCTGCGCCGTCGGGCGGCGCCCGCGGACGCCGACCAGCTCGACGAGCACATCCCGGTCGCACGACCTCACGGCGCGCAGGTCGAGCACGACCCGGTCGACCCCGCTGCCCTCGGCCTCGGCGATCGCCCGGGCGACCTTCGGCCACTCGCGCAGGCGCAGGTCACCGGCGACCACCAGGACGACCTGGCGCCCCTGTCCCGGCCAGGTCGGGGTGGCAGTGTGGAACACCGAGATCGGCACGCGGACCCCCGGGCTGTCGGCTCGTCGAACACGCGATGCCAGGGTCCGGGGCATCCTCCGACGCGTCGGCCGTGCCGCCACGAGGAGTGATCCAGACCCTACGCGCCGGGCGCGCGTCTCCGGAAGTCGACGACGTCGCGTTCCGGAGACGGTCTTTGTCGCCGTGGGCTCAGTCGCCTTTCGCCAGGCCGAGCGCGACGTCGACGATCATGTCCTCCTGCCCGCCGACCAGCCCGCGGCGCCCGACCTCGACGAGGATCGAGCGCACGTCGACCCCGTAGCGGGCGGCGGCGGTCTCGGCGTGGCGCAGGAAGGATCCGTAGACGCCGGCGTACCCCAGCGTCAGGGTCTCCCGGTCGACGCGCACCGGGCGGTCCTGCAGCGGGCGGACCACATCCTCGGCGGCGTCCTGCAGGGCGAACAGGTCGCACCCGTGGGCCCAGCCGTTGAGGTCGGCGACGGCGACGAACGCCTCGATCGGGCAGTTGCCGGCCCCGGCGCCCTGCCCGGCCAACGACGCGTCGACCCGGGTCGCGCCCTCCTCCACGGCGGTCATCGAGTTGGCGACCGACAGCGAGAGGTTCTCGTGGGCGTGGATGCCGATCTCGGTGGCGGGGTCGAGCACGTCGCGGTAGGCACGCATCCGGGCCCGCACCCCGTCGGGGGTCAGGCGACCCCCGGAGTCGGTGATGTAGACGCAGTGCGCGCCGTGGGACTCCATGAGCCCGGCCTGCCGGGCGAGCTCGGCCGGCTCGGCCATGTGGCTCATCATGAGGAACCCGGAGACGTCCATGCCGAGCTCGCGGGCCCGCGCGATGTGCTGGGCGGAGATGTCGGCCTCGGTCGCGTGGGTGGCCACCCGCACCGAACGGACCCCGCGCGAGTACGCGTGCTCGAGGTCGTCGACGGTGCCGATGCCCGGCAGCAGCAGCGTCGTGAGCCGGGCCCGGGTGACGGCTTCGGCGGCGGCCTCGATCCACTCGGCGTCGGTGTGGCTGCCGGGGCCGTAGTTCAGCGAGCCGCCGGCCAGCCCGTCGCCGTGGGAGACCTCGATGCCGTCGACCCCGGCCGCGTCGAGGGCCGCGGCGATCCGGCCGACCTGCTCCGGCTCGAGGCGGTGGCGGATGGCGTGCATGCCGTCGCGCAGGGTGACGTCCTGGACGAACAGCCGGGGGGCCGTCGAGGTGGTCATGCGTCGCTCCCCTGGAGCTCACGGGCCGGGGCGAGACCGCCGCGGGTGGCGATCGCCTCGGCCATGCGCACGGCGGCGCTGGTCATGATGTCGAGGTTGCCGGCGTAGGCCGGCAGGTAGTGCGCAGCGCCCTCGACCTCGAGGAACACCGACACCTGGTGGGTCACCGGCGCGTCCGTCAACGTGTGGATGGGGGCGTCGGGGGCGACCGGGTCGATCTGGACCGGCTGCTTGAGCCGGTAGCCCGGCACGTAGTCGGCGACCTCGCCGACCATGCGCTCCACCGATTCCCGCAGTGCGGCGTGGACGGCGGGGTCGCCGGCGTCGATGAGGGCGAGAACGGTGTCCCGCATGATCAGCGGTGGTTCGGCGGGGTTGAGGACGATGATCGCCTTGCCCCGGCCCGCGCCGCCGACGGTCTCGATCGCGGTCCTGGTGGTCTCGGTGAACTCGTCGATGTTCGCGCGGGTGCCGGGACCGGCCGAGCGGGAGGCGATCGAGGCGACGATCTCGGCGTAGGGCACCGGCGTGACGCGGGCGAGCGCGGCGACGACCGGGATCGTGGCCTGGCCCCCGCAGGTCACCATGTTGACGTCGTCGGCGTCGAGGTTGTCGTTGAGGTTCACGGCGGGGATCACCATCGGGCCGATCGCGGCCGGGGTGAGGTCGACCAGGCGCTTGCCGTAGGGCGCGAGGGCCGCGGCGTTCGCCCGGTGTGCCGAGGCCGAGGTGGCGTCGAAGACGATGTCGATCTCGGCGAAGCCCGGCATCGCGATCAGGCCCGACACCCCGTCCGCGGTGCTCGGTACGCCGAGGCGCGCAGCGCGGGCCAGACCGTCCGACGCCGGATCGATGCCGACCATCGCGCCCATCTCCAGCACCGACGACAGCCGGATCACCTTGATCATCAGGTCGGTGCCGATGTTGCCCGACCCGATCACGGCCACCTTCGCGCGCATCACGCCTCCCCGGGATCATCGAAGGTCACGGCGACCTCGCCGAGACCGGACAGCTCGGCGCGGAACGAGGCGCACGGCGGCGCCGGGACCATCGGTCCCAGCGCGCCGGAGAGCACCACGTCGCCCGCGCGCAGCGGGTCGCCCATCGCGCGGGCGGTGCGCGCGAGCCAGGCGAGCGCGGCCAGGGGGTCACCCAGGCACGCGCTCCCCTCGCCGGTGGAGACGACCTCGCCGTCACACGCGAGCATCATCGTGACCTTCACCGCTCGATGCGGGGCTGGAGCAGGAGCCCGGGCGGGACCCGCCCGTCGTGGGCGACGGCCATGTCGGCGAAGAGCACGCCGGAGTCGGGCCGGTCGACGCCGAGCTGGGCCTGCACCGCCGGGGAGGTCAGGCCGATCTTGCGGCCGCTGACCCGGGCCCCGGCGGCGATCCGGTGGTCGACGATCCCGCGCTGCACCGCGTAGGCGCGCTCGAGGTCGTCGGCGCCGATCAGGTCGCGCCCGGGGGCGCACCGGGTGCCGGTCCGCGCCGCGCCCTCGAGTCGGGCGACGGCACGGTCGATGCTGTCCATGCCGACGACGATGACCGACCCCTACCCCCGGAGCCCAGCGTCGAGTTCCGGTGAGCCGAACCCCGGATCAGGATCGGCGGGCGTCGGCCCGCCGGCCGAGGGTCGCCGCGATCCCGTCCGCGGCCGCCCGCACCGCGGTCGCCTGGCGGTCGGGCGCGAAGCGGTGCACCGGGCCGGTCACGCTGACCGCTGCCCGGGCGAGGTCGCCGTCCTCACGGATCGCGGCGGCGACGCAGGTGATCCCCACCGCGGACTCCTCGTGCTCGAAGGCCAGGTTCCGCTCGCGGGCGACCTCGAGCTGGCGGCGCAGCACGTCGACGTGGACCACGGTCCGCGGGGCGCGTCGGCCGAGCGGCGCAGCGAGCACCGCGGCGCGGGCGTCCTCGTCGGCGTGCGCGAGCAGCACCTTGCCGATCGCGGTGGCGTGCACCGGCATCCGCCCGCCCAGCCGGGAGGGCGACTCGGCCTGGCGGTCCCCGCCCATCTTCGCGATGTAGACGACCTCGGCGCCCTCCCGGATGCCCAGGTGCACCGTCTCCTGGGTGCGTTCGAGGAGCTCCTCGAGGAACGGGGTCGCCACCTCCAGCAGGCTGCGCTCCACCGACGCCCGCATCCCCAGTTCGAACACCAGCCCCGACAGCCGGTAGCGGCCGTCGGAGCGGTCGAGCAGCCCCGTCGACACCATCTCGGCGAGCAGACGGTGCAACGTCGCCTTCGCCAGCCCGGTGCGCCGGGCGAGCTCGGCGAACCCCAGCACCGTCTCCTCGACGGTGAACGCCCGCAGCACGGCCACGACCTTGCCCAGCACCGAGTTGGGCGGGTCCGCGGCGGGCTCCATGCGCTCCACCGTGCCTGGTCGCCGGGTAGGATGGAGACGTCGAGAGCTCTTCGCTTCTCCGGCGACCAACGCCGGGCGCCCCCGATGAACTCTCCAGCGGCCGCTCGGCGGCCGGAACGGCGGCGCCGACCATGTCGGACCCACGATCCACCATGTCCCTCCCCCCGCACACGTTGCCCGGCACCCCGGGATCCCGGCTGCGGCTCAAGCCGGGCCTGGCCCGTACCGGAGCAGTCGACGGGGGCTGGTGGCCGGCCTCCTGGGATCTGCCCGCGGAGATCCCTGGCCTCGTCGCGGCGTTCCCCGCGGCGGCGGGCGAGGTCTGGCGGGTGGGGTTCGGCCGCTCGAGGTGGGATGTGGTGCCTCCCCGGACCCGCGGGTGGGCCGACGGCAAGCGCATCGGGCTCGACGGCTTCGCCGCGTTCGCGGCGGACGTCGTCTGGGTCGTCACCTCGATCACCGGGAACGCACCGATCTTCCTGGTGGTGGTGCCGCCGGACACCGCGCCGGACGTGGCCGCGGACGTCCTGGCCCGGGCCGGTGCCGCCGACAACCTCGAGGGACCCGCGGACCTCCTGGCCGACTGCCGACCGCCCACGAGCGCGACCACCCCGGCCGAGCCCGCCCTGGCGGCCTCCCATGGATGACACCGGAACGGGTCGCCACGAGGAACGGCCCGCGACGACCTGCCAGGTCTGCCCCCACCGCTGGACGGACCACGACGCACTCGGTCGTCGGTTCTGCTCGGCCACGCGCGAGGTCGGGTGGGAGCGCGGCTGCATCTGCCGATGATCCGGGGATACTTCGGACACCGACACCTCGGTGCCCGAAGGAGATGCCGATGACCGCGACGGCCGTCGAGACCTCGCTGGGTCGCCTGCACGTCCAGCACGACGGCGACGGTCCCCCGGCGCTGCTCTGGCACAGCCTGTTCGTCGACTCGACGAGCTGGGAGCTGGTGCGCTCCGCGCTCACCCGCCACCGGCGCCTGGTCGTCGTCGACGGACCGGCGCACGGCGCGAGCGGACCCGCCCCCGGGCCGTTCACCCTCGCAGACTGCGCCCGGGCGGCGGTCGAGGTCCTCGACGCGTGTGGCGTCCCCACCCGGTCGACTGGGTCGGCAACGCCTGGGGCGGCCACGTCGGGCTGACCTTCGCCGCCGGCATGCCTGCCCGGGTGCGCAGCCCGACCACGATCGGCACCCCGGTGAACGCCCTGGAGCGCGCCCAGCGGATCCTCCGCATCCGGCCGCTGATCGCTCTCTACCGCCTGGCCGGCCCCGCCTCGATCGTCCAGGGCGCGCTGCGCGATGCGCTGCTGGGTGACGCCGCGGTCGCCGCGGCGCCCGACCTGGCGCGGCGGGT